>CAIMVC010000185.1 GCA_903844825.1 uncultured Burkholderiales bacterium
CGGTGCACCTGGCTTTCGGTGGTGCGTGCACCGATGGCGCCCCAGCTGATCAGGTCCCCGATGTACTGCGGTGAAATCACGTCCAGAAATTCGCTGCCGGCCGGCAAGCCCAGGCGGTTGATGTCGATGAGTAACTGGCGCGCCATGCGCAAACCTTCATCAATGCGGTAGCTCTCGTCCAGGTAGGGGTCATTGATCAGCCCCTTCCAGCCCACGGTGGTACGGGGCTTTTCAAAGTACACGCGCATGACGATCTCCAGGGTACCGGCATACTTTTGGCGCTGCTCGACCAGACGGCGCGCATAGTCAACGGCGGCGGCCGGATCGTGGATCGAGCAAGGGCCCATCACCACCAGCAACCGGTCATCGGTGCCGTCCATGATGTTGTGGATATTGTGTCGGGTCTGCGTGATGAGCGCCTCTACCGGGGTGCCGCTGATCGGGAAAAAGCGGATCAGATGTTCAGGCGGTGGGAGCACGGTAATGTCCTTGATGCGTTCGTCGTCGGTCTGGCTGGTCTTGTCGACGGGACGTGCATACCAGGCATCACTGGCGTTCGAAACGGTGGCATTCATGGCTAACTCCTTGTTGGATGGCTGGAAACTGCGAACTTGAGAAAGGGTAAAAAAAAACCGCCGGGTGGCCGGCGGTTTTGGGAAGGTCTGCTGCGTTTCAAACGTTTACGCAAAGATCTCTCTACCGCCTAAAGCGCTTGAGAACCAAAAGTACGTAAAGTGAAAAGTCGCGAAATGCATGACTTGAAATGTAGCACAGCGGCACGCGGGCGATCCGACCGCCGAGGTCATCAGGCCGTGCCGCCCACGGTCAGGCCATCAATGCGCAAGGTCGGCTGGCCCACGCCTACCGGCACGCTCTGACCCTCCTTGCCACAGGTGCCGACGCCGCTGTCGAGTTGCATGTCGTTGCCCATCATGGTCACACGCTTGAGGGCGTCAGGGCCATTACCCACAATCGTCGCGCCCTTGACCGGGTACAGAATCTTGCCGTTCTCGACCCAAAAGGCTTCGCTGGCCGAAAACACGAACTTGCCGGAGGTAATGTCAACTTGGCCGCCGCCGAAGTTGGTGGCGTACAAGCCTTTCTTGATGCTCGCTACGATTTCTTCTGGCGCCTTGTCGCCGCCAAGCATGTAAGTATTGGTCATGCGCGGCATCGGCACATGCGCGTAACTCTCACGGCGGCCATTGCCCGTGGGCTTGACCTTCATAAGCCTGGCGTTGAGAGAGTCCTGGAGGTAGCCCTTCAAGATACCGTCTTCAATCAGCACATTGCGCTGGCTGGCATGGCCTTCATCATCCACATTGAGCGAACCGCGACGATCGGCCAGTGTGCCGTCATCGAGCACCGTCACGCCCTTGGCCGCCACGCGCTGACCGATACGGCCAGCAAAGGCGCTTGAGCCCTTGCGGTTGAAGTCACCCTCGAGCCCGTGACCAATGGCCTCATGCAGCAAGATGCCAGGCCAGCCGGGGCCAAGCACCACGGTCATCTCACCGGCGGGTGCGGGGCGTGCCTCCAGGTTGGTCAGCGCGGCCTTGACGGCATCGCCCACGTAGGCTGCAATTTGCTCGTCATCAAAATAGGCCAGCCCGAAACGCCCGCCACCGCCGCCCGAACCGACTTCTCGGCGACTCACGCCGGCGACTTTTTGCTCGGCAATCACCGTCACACTCAAGCGCACCAGCGGTCGCACATCGGCCGCCAGGGTGCCGTCTGCGCGGGCCACCATGACCACGTCGTATTCACTGGCCAGACCGGCCATGACCTGCACCACCCGGGGATCCCTGGCCTTGGCCATCTTCTCGACACGCTCTAGCAATTTGACCTTGGCCGTGCTGTCGAGCGTGGCGATCGGGTCAATATCCCGGTACAGCGAGCGACTGCTGGCGACTTTGGCTGCGCCGGTCTTGATCCGACCGCGCCCGCTGCCCGCGGCAATCGTGCGCACCGTGCGGGCCGCGTCGAGCAGCGAGGCCTCGGAAATATCGTCTGAATAGGCAAACGCGGTTTTCTCGCCACTGACGGCACGCACGCCCACGCCTTGGTCAATGCTGAAGGAGCCGGTTTTGACAATGCCCTCTTCCAGGCTCCAGCCTTCGCTGCGGGTGTACTGAAAGTACAGGTCGGCGTCATCGGCGCCAAACGATGAGATTTCACCCAAGGCCCGGCTCAGGTGCTGGCGAGTCAGGCCAAAGGGCGCCAGCAGCAATTGCTCGGCAATCGCCAGTCGCTCCGTGGTGGCGCCGGCACTCGGGCGCGGCGACTTGGCGGGGACAACAACTGGCTTGCGAGCCGAAACGGGCGATGATTTGAGGAAAGTCATCGAACGATTGTAGGCAGTCTGCACTGCCCGGCAGCAGCGCAGGGTTGATGCCGGACCCGAGGGCCAGGCCCTGCTCAACCGGCGCTCAGACCTTGCTGCAAGTACTTGAACACTGCTGCGTCGTCCAGCGCAGCCAGTCCGGCTTGGTGCGCCCCGGCAAAAACCGCACTCGCGTGGCAGCCCAAGGGCCCCGAAAAGCCCGCGGCAGTGGCTGCCTCGACCGCCAGTCGCGTGTCCTTCTCAAGCAGGGTCATGTGCGCGCGCGGCTCGTAGTCGCCGTCCAGCGCCCGACGCATGCGGTCCGAGCCGATCCAGCTCTGACCGCTGGACTGCTCGATCACATCCAGCGTCCGCCCCGCGTCGAGCCCCAGGCGCTGAGCCAGCGCCAGCGCCTCGGCCGTGCCCACCAGGTTGATGCCGGCCAGCAGGTTATTCACCAGCTTGGTCCGGGCGGCGTCCCCCGGCTTGTCGCTGATGACAAAGCGCTTGCTGGACAAGGCCTTGAGCAGCGCGTCCAGGGCCAGGAGGACCGCAGGCGATGCCGCCAGCATAAGACTCATGCTGGCATCGCGGGCCCGAACCGGGCCGCCCGACATGGGCGCATCCACCACATGCACGCCCAGCCCGGACAGCCGCTCGGCGAAGGCTTGCACGTCCTGGGGAGAAACGGTCGGGCACAGCAGCACCGTGTGGCCGGCACGCAGCACGGTAGCCAAGCCGTTTTCTCCAAACAGGACCGTCTCGATCTCTGGCGCATCGACCACCGCCAAGATGAAAACTTCGCAGCCCGCGAGGTGAGCGGGCACAGACGCCACCGTAGCGCCCAGACGGGCCAACTCGGCTGTTTTCGCCGAATCCAGATCACAGACCTGAACATGCCACCCCTGCCCCAGCAGGTTCGCGGCCATGGCACCCCCCATGTTGCCCACGCCGACGATGGCCACCGAATGCAGCGCCGCGCTCATGTCTGCACCAGCCGCTTGGCCTTGGCTATCGACATCAAAATGCCGACCGCCAGCCCCAGGGTCACCATGGCCGTCCCTCCATAACTGATAAAGGGCAGCGGCACGCCGACCACCGGCAAAATACCGCTGACCATGCCCATGTTGACAAACGAGTAACTAAAGAAAATCATGGTCACCGCGCCAGCCAGCAGCCGGCAAAAAAGAGTGGGTCCCTCCAGCGCGATCGTCAGTCCGCGCAAAATCAAAAAGACGAAGGCGCCAATCAGGGCCAGATTGCCCAGCAGGCCAAACTCTTCGGAATAAGCGGCAAAGATGAAGTCGGTGGTGCGCTCGGGGATGAACTCAAGATGGGTCTGGGTGCCAGCCATGAACCCCTTGCCAAAAATTCCGCCCGAGCCAATCGCAATCATCCCCTGGATAATGTGAAAGCCCTTGCCAAGCGGGTCGCGCGAAGGGTCCAGCAAGGTGCAGATACGTTGCTGCTGGTAGTCATGCAGCACGGGCCAGCGCACACCATCAGCGCACAGCTGTGGCTCAAACCAGACCACTAAAAACACACCCAGCAAGCCCAGCAGCATGGGCGGCAAAATCAGCTTCCAGCTCAGGCCGGCGAAAAAGATCACCGCCAGACCGGCAGCCAGCACCAGCAAGGAGGTGCCCAAATCGGGCTGCTTCATGATCAGCCCCACTGGAACCGCCAGCAGCAAACCGGCAACCAGAAAGTCCAGCGGCCGCAGTTGTCCCTCGCGCTTTTGGAACCACCAGGCCAGCATCAGGGGCATGGCGATCTTGAGAATCTCGCTGGGCTGGATGACCACCCCCAGGTTGATCCAGCGCCTGGCGCCCTTCTTGGTCAGCCCGAACAAAGCCACCGCCACTAACAATGTCACACCCAGAACATAGAGGGGAACGGCAAAAGTCATCAGACGCTGGGGCGGAACCTGTGCCACGGCAAACATGATGAAACCCGCAATTAACATGTTGCGTCCATGGTCCACAAAGCGCGTGCCATGGTCATAACCCGACGAGTACATGATCAGCAGACCAGCGCCGGCCAGCAAGAAGACGGCAAACGCCAACGGACCGTCAAAGCCTTCGAACAGCGGCGTGATGCGCCGCCAAATAGAGGGTTGATCAAAAACAGCAGCCATCACGCATTATCCCGCTCCCGCCAAAACCCTGAAAAGCAGTGGTCCGGTGATCGCCGAACGAGAAGCCGCCACCGCGCCCGTTCGCTGCGCATAAGTCCGCAAATACCCCGTGCTTGCCATCGACCGACCAATGCATGCTCCAGCAGCATAGCCGCGCTCCGACCCGCCATCAACTCGAGGCAATGCCATCAAGGCCTAACCCCGCCACCTGTCAAGTGCCACTCAGCACCTGGCAGGCCTTGCTTTGCGCCCCGCCCAGTTCGGCCAGCGGCAGGCGCAGCACAAAGCGGCGGCCCTGACCTCCCCCGGAAATCAGCGTCAGGTCAATGGCCAACATGTCACAAAGACGCTTGGCGATCGACAAGCCTGGCCCAAATCCTTGCGCAGCGTTGCTCGTCCCGAAAAGTTCCTGAAACACATTCCCGCGGTGCTCTACAGCAAGCCCGCAACCCGAGCCATGCACACGGAGCACCGCCCGATTTTTTTGAACGCCCAGTTCCAAGGTCACGTGACCCTGCGTCGTGAGCTCGACCGCATTGTTGAGCACGTCGCGCAAGATCCGCGTCAGCATGTGCGGGTCGGTCTGCATCTGTACCTCGGACGACAGGCGCAAACGCAACTGCAAGCCTCTGTCCTGTGCCGACGGACGAACTTCGTCCAGCAAGCTCCTCAACAAGGGCGAGAGGGCAAACCAGGTCAGGGTAGGCGCGACCATACCAGCGCCAAGCCCGCCACCGGCTGGCGTCGACAGACGGTCAACTGGGAGATCATCCGGCCACAAAACCTCATGACTATCCCCAGTGACCTGGGGGGTACTGGGAGCCGCGCGCATGAGACACGGGTCTGCACGCCAACCACGGACATTCCAGGACTCGCCCGGCATTTGGCAATTTTTCATCAGACTTCCCTCAGCATGTCAGGATCAAAGATCAACTTATATTGATACTTTATATTTACTTTTAATCCCATTTTTACCCTAAACAGGGGGGGCCAATCTATCCCTAAAGTGATAACGTGGCACGCCCTAGCGAGTAAACGAACAGACGAACAGACGAACAGACGAACAGACGAACAGACGAACAGACGAACAGACGAACAAACGAACAAACGAACAAAAGACCAAGCCGCTGAATTTGAGGCTATTTCTCTTCAAGGTTCGGGATCAAGAAATGCAGATATCCCCTCTCATCCGGGTCGCCCTGGTGGATGACGACCCGCACTATCGGCAGATGTTTGCGTCAGCCGTGCACGACCACCCCACCATGGCGCTGGTTCACTCGGCATGCACGGGCCGGGGGATGTTGACCTGGCTGCAAGACCACTGCCCGGATGTGTTGTTGGTGGACCTGGGCTTGCCCGATGTGTCAGGCCTAGAAATAGTCAAATTCGGCGCCGTTCGTTGGCCGAAGTTGGCTATGGCGGTAGTCACCTTGTTCAGTGACGAGCCCAACGTCATGGCTTGCCTGGAAGCCGGTGCCATGGGCTATGTCCTCAAACAGTCACCCGCCATGGATGTGACTTCAACGATTTTAGAAATTCACAAGGGCGGCGCGCCGATGTCGCCCAGCATTGCCCGCTATGTTCTGCAGCGTTTACGCCAGCCAAGCCCGCCGGTGACCAAGGCCGTGCCTGCACCTTGTGCGGAAGTGGTTTTGACGGAACGCGAGCTCTCGATTCTGGACTACATCGCCCGTGGATTTAGGGTGGCTGAGGTGGCGCAGCTCTTGTCCATACAGGGCAGCACGGTCAGTTCGCACTTGAAAAACATCTACACCAAATTAGCGGTTCACTCCAAAACCGAAGCGGTGTACGAGGCCGCACGAATGGGGCTGATCGCCTCGCCCAACATGAAATGAAAGGGTCTTACAGCCATGCCGTCCCCCCAAAAGTACCCTGTGCCCGGAACGCATGACTTGCGCTCAGGTGACCTGCTATTTCCGAAAAACCCAAAAACCGCAGTCGTGGCCGCCATACCCGATGGTGTGGCAATTTTGGGCAGTTTGGGTTACGGGGAGCGGCACAGTCAGATGTCATTCAAAAGCCTGATGAACTCGGACAAGGCAGAGGATTTGCAGTTGCAGCAGTACTTGCGCCTCTTGCAAATGCGCATGCAAAACACCCTGGGGCTTGATTTCTTGGACTCCCTGTCCGGGCTGGGCATCCCCTTGATGATTTACTTGTACCAATTGCTGTTTGAAGAAATCTCCGACCAGATGACGCCAGTCTTTAAAAGCATCAACCTGACGTTTGGGCATTCCGCCATGGTTTTCGAGGAGGACAGCCAATGGTTTGTGGCTGAAGCCGGTTGCACCGACTACTCGCACTACCGGGTGTGCATCGCACCCTACTGGGACGCGGAGGATGCACAGCGCGAAGTCGGCCAAATGCGCGGCTGGGCCTCGCGCCGCGCTGCGCTAGGCCAATACACATGGACCGCACGACACAAGGATTTGAAGTCCGAGCACCTGGACACCCTACTTGCCGAATGTAAAAACTGGCTGAGCGTGCCCTACGGCATTTTGGAGCCCGGCATGATGCACAACCCCGACCGCATTTACTGCAGTGAGTTGCTGGTGCGGGCTTTCAAGACGGTGAACTTGAGCATCAGTGCAAACCAAAATTGGCAGTGGGTCATCGATCAGCTCATGCGCGCCAACGTTGCGACGCAACTGGTTTTGACCTTGCTCCTCTCGCAAATAAAAACCAAATTTCCCCTGCTCTCACCCAAGATGATTTACGACAGCAAAAAAGAAGTGACGTATCCGTTCAAGCCGGTGGATGCGCAGGGGAAGACCATCAACTATCTCTGAGCAGCGCCCGCGTCAAGTCGAGGCCTGCGCATGCCTTGAGCAGGTCAAGGAGAACACGCAGAACGAATCACAGGTAGCCGTGAAGGAACAGGTTGTTGAGCTTGGGGTCCCTGCTGTTTTTTTGTTGCGCCCAGCCAGGGTAGGCCGTTTTAAATTGCTCTGGCGTGGCAAATCCGTAATAAGGCAGGTAGTAGCTCCCGCCGCAGTTCAATGCCAAATCGATCGCCGCGCGCACCCAGTCACGGGTTGCTGGGGACGGCATCCGCCTGTCAGCGTGGGCACCGTCGCCAGCGACCACCAGCGGACTTTCAAAGTCCAGCGCAATGCAGGCCATGGCTTGTTGGGGCGCATAGCTCAAGAAGCACGGCTGTACTTCCTTTTGCACGATCCGAACCGTGCTGCTGAGCACATTGACATCACGGGCTTGCAGCAGGCTGCGCAGCTGCGTCACAAAGGGTTCAAACTGATCGAATGGCACAAAATATTCCTGCAACAAGCCGGCCTGGCTTTGGCTGCGTTGCGCCGTGAACGAGATGGACTGCCGCAACCAGCCGATGCGGCTGATCTTTTTGTTCCTCAAATTTTGACTTCGGAAGGCTTCCACCAAAGTGTCCCACACCAAATCCCTATAGCTGTGCGCATCGGCGGCCTTGCTGTGTTGCTCCCACAGCCAACGCATCAACTCGATCTCGAGCCAGCCGTCTTCATCAAGCTGAGTTTCTTTTGCAGGCGACGAGCCTGTGACCCGAGCGCAGTCCACCATCAACACCGACTTAAAAAGATCCTTGGATGAAAAGTTCAGCCATGCATAGTGCAGGTCGGTCCACGCGCCAGACGCTGCAGTGCTTTTCATGATCTCAGCGTACTCATGCAAGCTCTTGACTTGCGAGTTCTGGCTCAGCACATGGTTGTCGGTGACTTTCAAGGTGGCTTCCAAAATAACGGCCGCGCTGCCGTAGCCGCCCACAACGGCCTGGAACAAGGGCTCGCCTGGCCTGACCGTGACCGGTTGCGGCTGCGCCGACGAAGGCACTAGCACCTTCATGCTGTCGATACAGTTGGACAGCGGCCCTTCCCGGGGATCACGACCATGGCAGTTCACGCTGATGGAGCCGCCCAGGGTGAAGTGCGGCGACGATTGCTGCACCCGTGGCGCCAGTCCAAGTGGCGCCAGATGGGCATGCAACACATTCCAGGTGGCCCCCGCTTCAGCGGTCACGGTCTTGTTGACCGTGTCGACAGCTAGGACCCGGTTCATGGGTTCGCTCAAAAAGGACGTGCCCAAGGACGTGCCGTCCTGGAACACCGTGTGTCCGCCCTGGCTGTGGCGTGATCCGGTGATGGACACCGGCGTTTGACAATTTTTCACCAACGCAATCATGCGACCCTGGTCATGCACAACCGGCATGGCTTGAAGTTCAGCGGGGTTTAAGCCCAAAATGTCGTCAACTTGCAATGACATGGTCAGCCTCCCAAATGGATTGCACAAGGCTAGCATGACGCTCGATGATCGAGACCCCCTGTTTGAGGGAAGCGCGTTGGAATGCGGGCCCCTGGACTGCCACGCCCTTCGGCCTCGCAGTGACGTGCGTATGACGGCCCGATATTGGCGGGGCGCGTTGCGCGCCTCGCAGTGACCGAGAGTTTGCGACCTTTGCGTGACGGAGAGATTTGTGGCCTTTGCGGAACGGATAGTTTGGAGGCCTCACCCTGCGCAGAGTTTCACGACCCGGCGTTTGTCATTGCGAGGCCCGAAGGGCTGCGGCAATCCATGCAGCCGGCTCGTTAACGTGGACCTGCTACAGCACCTGACCGATTTCCTATGACACTGGAGAGCAGATGATTTTTTCTTGGCTAAAACTGTGGCGGTGCTGTTGCCAGCTGATTTTCTGTAGCCTGATGTGCGCTGCCGTCGCGGCACAAGAGGCCGCTACTTCGGTCATCAAATTCGATCAGGCCCTGGTCGCTTACAGCACGAGCCAGGATGCGAAAACGCCCGACGCGCAGACGCCGACCCACTGGCAAAGTGTGTCTCTCCCCGACTCCTGGATCCGCCACACCCCGGCCAGACAGGGGGTCGGGTACTACCGTTTGAATTTTGATGCTCTGCCCGTCTGGCAAGCGCAAGAGCGCCTGATTTTGTACATCCCTCGGGCTGGCAACCGGTTTTCGGTAAACCTCAATGGCCGCTTGTTAGGCGCCACCGGCGACTTAAGCGCAAGCGGCGAAGACCATGTCAACGTGCCCTACCAATTTTCGCTACCGATCGGTGTGCTGCATGCCAAAGACAATGTGTTGATGATTCAGGTGCACGGCGAGTTGGCGCGTTACGCGGGCCTGAGCGAGGTGTGGCTGGGCCCGAGTCAGGTGATTCGTCCCATGCACGCCAGTCGCACTGCCTGGCAATCCGGGGGCGCTTTGGTGATTGTCTGCCTAGCGCTGATCATCGGCGTTCTGGCCTCGGGGTTTGGGCTGGCGATGGGGGCGCGAGTTCAAATCATGTTTGGCCTAGCGGCCATTTTTTGGGGCATCCGCAACACCTATGCGCTGGTGACCGTGCCGCCCCTGCCGCATCCCTGGTGGGGCATTGTGATGGACTTGCTGTATGGCAACTCGGTTGTGCTGATGACCTTGACGGTCCTGCGGACCTTGCGTGAAAAAAACAAGTTGACGACCGTCGCAATGGGTCTGATGCTTTTAACCACCCTGACCATGCCGATTGCCTACGGCTTGACCGGTATTTTTACATGGCGCCAATACTGGCTGCTGTCCTTGGTCAGTGGTGTGGCCCTGGCTGTTAGCGTGGTGGTTTGGCATTGGTGGCGAATCAAGAATTTTGAGTCCAACACCTTGTTTGTCAGCGCCTTGTTCGCTTTGAGTCTGGCTGTGTACGACCATCTGGCCATCGTCTACCTGCCCTCGGGCTTTGGCAACTTTGCGCTGGCTCGATTTGCCTTTCTTTTCATTTTATTGGCACTGAGTGTGCTTTTGATGCGCCGTATTTTGCGCAGCATCAACGCAGCCAAGCGCTTTCGCCTGCGACTGCAAACCCGGCTGGCGCGCGCCGGCGCCTTGATTTCTGACTTTCACGAAGAGCGTGAAAAAAAACGCGTGCAAGAGGCCGAACTGGCCGAACGCTTGCGCTTGCTGCGCGAGATGCACGACGGCGTGGGCTCGCACCTGGTGACCCTGCACAGCATGCTGCGCAACCCGGATTCAACGCGTCAGGATCTGGAAAACCAGGTCACCCAAGCCGGCCTGGCCCTGCGCGAGAGTCTTGACGCCCTGCACACCGAGCCGCAAACATGGCTCATGGTGCTGGTCAAACTTCGCGACACCATGGAGTCCAGGCTCAAACACGCGGGGATCGGACTGTCCTGGCAAGTGCAGGACCCGGGTGAATTGCCCTTGCCTAGCTTGCAGGCACAGCGCTCCTTTCGGCTGTTGCTGACTGAGTGCGTGACCAATGTCATCAAGCACGCTGGGGCTTCGCAAGTGAGCGTCCAAGCTTGGCCCGCAGCCGGCGTGCTCTCGCCCACGTGGGTGGTGCGGCTGTGTGACGATGGCTGTGGGTTAGAAGAGCGCAACTTGTCGGGCTACGGCCTGACCAATATGCAGGCACATGCGCACAACCTGCATGCACAGCTGCGCTTCGTGGCCCTGGCGCCAGGCACCTGCGTCGAGATCGCCTTCGGCTAGTGCTGCACAGGTTGGTTTAGCCTGACGTTTTCCCGGCAGCCCCGGCTGCGGGCGCGTCAATACCGCCTGCGGCCCAGTGGGCACCACGCGCTCGACGCACCGGACGCCCGCTTCGTCCTAAGCATCAACAAGCGACGTACCTTGCGCTGCAGTTGTAGCGCCAACACAGCCAACAGCCGCCGGCGCTGCGCGCCAACCGGCGGAACTGGGCCATCACAGCCAATCAGGGCCTGCCCATGCACTACGCGCTCGGTGTGCGGATCTATGCGCGTTCCGACGGTGAGGCTTGCGGCTGGCCAGGGCGGCATGGCTACGGCGTGCGAATCGAGCCCATGCGCCTCCCCTATTCAGGGGATTTTTCAGCATGGCTCCTGGATCAAAAATGTTTACCCATGTATTTATATACCCAATCAAATTAAGTCTTATTTATTATAAAATGTCATTTTTAGACCGCATTAACGAGCACTTGACAGTTGCCGTGCATGGCCTCGGCTGGCGAGCACTGCTGATCACTCTGAGCCTGAGTGGGATCGCCAGCGCACAGACCCTGAGTCAAATAAACCAGGACCTCGCAGCGCAAGCCCACGAATGTGTCGCCATCGACAACGCCGGCTCCGGCAACTTCGGGGCTTTCAAAAATATGTGTGGCTACAGGGTCAATTTTTACTCCTGCAATTTTCGACCACGCACCACGCCGGGTGGCTTCAACTGGTCCGCCGACTTTGACTGTGAAAAGCAAAAATTCGGTCTGCACACCCCCAACGGCGGGAGCACCGTAGCAGCCCACAACCGCAACACCGAAAAAGTCTATTGGTTTGCCTGCAGAGCACCTGCCACCCCGGCAGCCGCCACCTTTGTTGCGGGCAAAGGCATTGAAGCCCGCTGCCAATAAACACCCATCTGTCCACGCTGCTGCACCGCCGCCAGCCCCCATTTCCCCGCCCATCCCTCGCCTTTGAATTTTGGAGCTCCCATGACCAAGCCGACAACGCCGCCCGAAAAAACCACGTCCGCGCTGCCCGACGCCGAGCGCACGCTGCATGCAGCAAACGCGCCCTTCGCGCCTGTGTCGCCTCTCACCACTCTCACCCCTCTCACGCCGCAAAGCGCTGCCGCGCGACCAGTTCCCAACGCGGCGGCACCCACCGCCGACAAGAAAGCCCACCTCCTGCGCAAGGGCCGCAAACCCGGTGAAAGCGACGCGGAAGCCGACGCCCAAAGCGAAGGCACAGCCAAGTTGCAGATCGCCAATGACATGCTCGACCCAGACGCCGAACGCAGCGAAGCCTCGACCAGCGCGCTCGGCGCCAACTCGGACTCAAGCGAGAGCGACTCCGTCACGCTCGTCACGCTCGTCACGCGCAACAGCGGCTCAGAAAGCCCCCTGAGCGACTTCGACGCCCAGTCCATTTCCGGCAACGTCCATAACCTTGAATCATCCCGGTCGCAAGCCGTCGTGTTGGCCCAAGCCGGCGCCGGAGCGCCCGTCGCTGGCGCCGCTGAAGCGGGCAGCGCTGCAGGCTCAGCCGCCGCCGCGTCGAGTACAGGCTTGATGATCGCCGCAGGGCTCGGCCTGGCCGCTGCAACCGGTGGTGGTGGCGGAGAGGGGCAAGCCGGTAAAGAAACTGACACCCGCGCCCCCTCCGTCACGGTCACTGACAGCGCGCCCAACATCGCCACCGGCGACGTCACTTTCACTTTTCGCTTCGACGAAGTGGTCACCGGCTTCACGGCCGACAAGGTGAGCCTGGCCAACGGCAACAAAGGCACGTTCACGCCCACGACCACCGGGGCCGACGCCGGCAAGGTGTTTACCCTGGTCGTCACGCCCACGCCCAACAGCAACGGCACGCTCAGCGTGACCACCGACACCACAGGGGTCAAGGATGCAGCCGGCAACCAGGCCACGGCGCCCGCGGTGGCGACGCAGGAATTCAATACTAGCCTCCTCCTTGGCGGCAGCTTGAATGCCGGCAAGTCGATGGCAGGCATCACCATCACCGCCTACGACACTGCCGGCAATGTGGCGGCCTCTACGCTGACCCAGGCCGACGGCACCTATGAGCTGAAAATTGACGCCAGATATGCCGGCCAGAGCCTGCTGCTCAAGGCCACTGACGACACGGCCGACGGCAAGGGCTACACGGATGAAGCCACCGGCGAGAGCAAGGATTTTTCTGTCAATTTGCGCTCCATGGTGACCTTGGGCGCAGACAACACAACACCCCAAAAAGCGCAAATCTCCACTGCCACCGAACTGGCCACCCGCGTGCTCAACATCGGGGACGACAACAGACTGGGCGACAACTCGGCGGCCACCATCGACAAGGTCAATCAAGCCGTTGCCGACTTCCTGGGCGTGGACGATATCGTCAACGCAGACAACCCGGACATCGTGGGCCAGGGGGACACCAGCAACACCACCAGCGACGCCTATGGCAAGGGTCTGGCCTTGCTTTCAGGCATGGACGCCGTGGCCGAGCGCAGCGGCGCCAGCAACCCGACCAACAGCTCGCTGGACCAGTTGGCGCAAGCCTTCACCTTGGTCGGTGGCGCGGTTGAAACCGAATTCAACGACCCCGAACTTCTCAGCCTCCTGTCACAAGCCGTGACCGAAGTGGCGCAAACCCAGGGCAGCGAACTGGCCCAAGCCTTGGCTGGCGTGGCGCTGAACGCGCTGACGCCCTCCGGCCAACTGGCGTTC
>CAIMVC010000186.1 GCA_903844825.1 uncultured Burkholderiales bacterium
GCCCGTGCAGCCTGTCATTGCGGCTGTGAACAAACAAATCAACCCCGCGCAGCTCATGGCCTCGGCCAGCATCACGGGCGCCGACAAAACCTATGACGGTTTGCTGGCTGCCACCGGCTCCAGTGTCTTGGGCACCACCAGCGGCGCTCTCAACGGCGATGCAGTGGCACTCGACTTGAGCGGCATCAGCCTGGCCTTTGACAACGCGCATGCGGGTGCGCGCAGCATCAGCGCCAGCGGCACAGCTTCTCTTGGCGTGGTCACAGGCGGTGGCGTGGGCCTCAAAGACGGCACAGCCGGCAACGCAGTGGCAGGCCTGGCCGGCGACTACAGCTTGCCTGTGCAGCCTGTCATTGCGGCGGTGAGCAAACAAATCAACCCCGCGCAGCTCATGGCCTCGGCCAGCATCACGGGCGCCGACAAAACCTATGACGGTTTTCTGGCGGCCACGGGCTCGACCGTCAGTGGCAGCACCAGCGGCGCAATCAACGGCGATGCCGTGGCGCTGGATGTGAGCGGCATCAGCCTGACCTTTGACAACGCGCATGCGGGTGCGCGCAGCATCAGCGCCAGCGGCGCAGCCGCTCTTGGCGCAGTCACTGGCGGCGGCGTGGGCCTCAAAGACGGCACGGCTGGCAACGCAGTGGCGGGCCTGGCGGGCGACTATGTGCTCTCAGCGCAGCCCGCAGTCGCGGCTGTGGCGAAGCAAATCCTGCCGGCGCCGATTACGAAGATCACCGGCATCATGGCGGAGGACAAGAATTTTGACGGCACAACCGATGCCACCTTGGACACTTCGCTCTCGGCTTTTGCAGGCCAGTTGTCAACCGACAGATTGCTCGTGGCCAATGGAGCGGTGGGCCGTTTCAGTGACAGCGTGGCGGGTGTCAACAAGGTGGTGCGCATCAGCGGCCTGGCTTTGGGCGGTGCGGACGCCTCGAACTACATGCTTTTGGACAGCACGGCACAGACCACGGCCAGCATCACAGCCAACCAAGTGGCGGTGACCTCGCAGTCGGTCAGCAGCGTGCTGGCAGCGGCCCCCAAGATGACACCTGCACCTCCACCTCCACCTCCACCTCCACCTCCACCTCCACCTCCACCTGCACCTGCACCTGTTTCGGCACCAGCGCCTGCTCCAGATACAGCCACTGCCGCTGCTCCAGCCCCAGCCCCAGCCCCAGCCCCAGCCCCAGCCGCTGCTCCAGATACAGCTTCAGCGCCAGCGCCAGCGCCAGCGCCAGCGCCAGCGCCAGCGCCAGCGCCAGCGCCAGCGCCAGCCGCGGCCGCAGCACCAGCACCAGCACCAGCACCAGCACCAGCTCAAGCAAGCGCAACCGCCGTACCGCAAGCGGCCTCTCCTGCTGCGGGGCCAGCTGCTGCCACACCTGCACCCGCCGCTCCAGCCGCCCCGCCCGCCAGAGGCGCCGCCCCAGCTCCCGCGCCGGCCACCCCGCCGCCAGCCTCCTCAGCGCCAGCCAGTGGCGCAGGATCGTCGGGTGGTAGCGGCAGCAACAACTCAGGCAACAGTGGCAAAGCCGATGCATCTGGCCGCCCGCCCAAAGCCGCAGGCGGTAAGTCGCAAGAGGCGGGCAAGGACAAACCGGGCGGCGCGGCAGCGCCCAGCCGCGCCATGCCTGCCAAGGCCGTGCTCGCGGCCCGGGCTGCGGCGGTGTTCGGCCGCGTGGCCGCTGCTCGTTCGCAGGCCCTCACAGGCGCCACGGCGGCGGCCCGCACTGCTTCGGTGGAAGCCATGCGGGCACGCATGCAGACCAGCCGCGCAGGCGGTGACACCTTGGCCAGGCCCCAGGCCGCCATCCGCATTCAGTCCAGCCCTGTTGTGGCACAAGCCGCAGTGATGCAGCAAGCCAACCCACAGCCTGCGGCCCTGCGGGACTTTGGCAACGCGGTGGTGGACAAGGTGGGTGCGCAAAACCCCTTGCTTGCCGAAAGCAGGGTTGTGCCTCGCGAGCCTGAGCGTGATGCCTTGCTGCCGCCGCCCAGCGAGATGACGCAATCTTTTGACTCGGTGCCCTCTTTGCGCAGTTCCTCGACCAAACAAAAGGTCAGGCATTCCAAGAGCGTCACCCTGCAGGAAGAGACCATGGAAGCGGTCAACTTTCTGAATTTGATCAACCTCCGAATTTTGCCTTGATTGGACTTTTTCCTTATGTTGGCCTGGTTCCATACCTTCAGTAATTTGCAAATCGGAGCAATGCTCCTGTTCACGGGTTTGAGCGTGACCACCGTGATTCCCATGCTGGTGCGTCGCCACTTTAAGATCAATGTGGATGACAATTTATCCAGAGGGGCGGAAGAGTCCTTCAAGCTCTTTATTTCGCTGAGTTTGCTGCTGCGGGCTTTTTGCTTGGTGCGCGCCCAAGGCGACTCCCGGGGGGCAGAGGACATCGTCTCGCGCGAGGCCACCGTCATGCTCAAGATAGACCGCGCTTACGAGTCCTTTGGCACAGAAGACACTGACGCGATGCGCTTGGTGCTGCGCACCTATGCCGAGCACTTGGTCAAAGACGAATGGCCAATGCTTGGACAGGGAGAGC
>CAIMVC010000187.1 GCA_903844825.1 uncultured Burkholderiales bacterium
CCGAGTTCAACAGCTCGCTGGATGGCGATGCGCTGGTCTACAAGCAATACTGGCACATCGGTTTTGCCGCCGACACGCCCAACGGCTTGATGGTGCCGGTCATCCGCGACGCCGACAAAAAAGGTGTGCTTCAAATCAGCCAGGAAATGGGCGAGCTGGCCAAAAAGGCCCGCGACGGCAAACTCAGCCCGGCCGAAATGTCGGGTGCCACCTTCACGATTTCCAGCCTGGGCGGCATTGGCGGCAAGTACTTCACGCCTATCATCAATGCGCCCGAGGTGGCGATTCTGGGCGTCTGCAAGAGCACCATGGAGCCACTCTGGGACGGCAAGCAGTTTGTGCCGCGCTTGATGCTGCCGCTGAGCCTGACCTGGGATCACCGCGTTATTGACGGCGCTGCGGCCGCTCGATTCAACGTCTATCTGGGCCAGATTCTGGGTGACTTCCGACGCGTTTTGCTATGAGCCGCAGCGCCGCTGGCTGCGCGCTCATGAGGGGTTTCAAGCCTGTTGAACAACAGACCGGAGCACGTCCATGACGACCTTGGTGATAGTCAAAAAAGCCGGGCAGGTGGCGATTGCCGCCGACACCCTGGTGACCTTCGGCGACACGCGTCTGGGCAGCCGCTTTGAAGCCAACAGCAAGATCTTTCGAGTCAATGCGCCGGCTGGTGGCAGCTACATCGGTATGGCGGGTTCTGTGGCCCACTTTCCGGTGCTGCGCAAGGCGATTGCCTCACTGCCGCGCGAGCAACTCAGGCTCGGCAGCAAGGAGGAGGTGTTTGAAACCTTCACCGTGCTGCACCCCATTCTCAAAGACACCTTCTTTCTGCAGACCAAGGAAGACGACAACGACCCCTACGAGTCGAGCCAGTTCAGCGTCGTGATCGCCAATGCCACCGGCATCTACGGCGTCTACAGCTACCGCGAAATCTTTGAATTCAAGGAGTTCTGGGGCATTGGTTCAGGCCGCAGCTTTGCGCTGGGCGCCATGCACGCCTGCTGGGGCAAAGCCAAGACTGCCCGTGAAGTGGCCATGGCCGGGGTGCAGGCCGGCTGCGAATTTGACAAGAACTCCGCCGGACCGGTGGAGCTGTACACCATGAAATCGAAAGCTTCAAAATGAGTCAAGCCAATCTGGTTGATATCAAGGTTCCCGACATTGGCGACTTCGACGAAGTCACCGTGATCGAATTGCTGGTCAAGCCCGGCGACACCATCCGCGCCGAGCAAAGCCTGATCACCGTGGAGAGCGACAAAGCCTCCATGGAAATCCCCTCGTCGCAGGCCGGGGTGGTCAAAGACATCAAAGTCAAGCTCGGCGACAAGGTCAAGCAAGGCTCGGTGGTGTTGGTCTTGGAAGGCGAGGGCGCTTCGGCCCCGGCTCCCGCGCCAGTCGTTGCGGCTGCCGCACCCGCCAGTGCGCTTGCCGTGACGCAAGCGACGCAAGCCACCGCAGCACCTGTTGCCTCCAGCTTCGGCGGCGCGGCCGACATCGACTGCGACCTGCTCGTTCTGGGCGGTGGCCCCGGCGGCTATTCGGCGGCGTTTCGCGCCGCCGACTTGGGGCTCAAAGTCGTCATCGTCGAGCGCTACGCCACCTTGGGCGGCGTTTGCCTGAACGTGGGTTGCATCCCGTCCAAAGCGCTTCTGCACGTTGCAGCCGTGATGGACGAAGTGGCCCACATGGCCGACCTCGGCGTGGATTTTGGCGCACCCGTCGTCAACATCGACAAACTGCGCGGCCACAAAGAAAAAGTCATCGGCAAGCTCACCGGCGGCCTGGCCGCCATGGCCAAAATGCGCAAGGTCACCACCGTGCGCGGCCTGGGTCAATTCGTGGGTGCCAACCACCTCGAAGTGAGCGAAACCAGCGGCACTGCGCAAGCCCAAAACGGCAGCAAAAAAGTAATCGCCTTCAAGAAGGCCATCATCGCGGCGGGCTCGCAAGCTGTGCGCTTGCCCTTCATGCCCAACGACCCCCGCGTGGTGGACAGCACAGGTGCGTTGGAGCTCAAAGAGGTGCCCAAGCGCATGCTGATTCTGGGCGGCGGCATCATCGGCCTAGAGATGGGCACCGTCTACAGCACGCTGGGCGCACGCCTGGACGTGGTGGAAATGATGGACGGCCTGATGCAAGGCGCGGACCGCGACTTGGTCAAAGTCTGGCAAAAGATGAACGCCAAGCGTTTTGACAACATCATGCTCAAAACCAAGACGGTGGGCGCCCGCGCCTTGCCTGAAGGTATTGAAGTCACTTTTGAAAGCGCCGAGCCCGGTGGCACCGCCCCCGCGCCACAGGTCTACGATCTGGTGTTGCAAGCCGTCGGCCGCACGCCCAACGGCAAAAAGCTCGCCGCCGAAAAAGCTGGCGTGGCGGTCACAGACCGCGGTTTTATCAACGTCGACATTCAAATGCGCACCAACGTGCCGCACATCTTTGCCATCGGCGACATCGTGGGCCAGCCCATGCTGGCGCACAA
>CAIMVC010000188.1 GCA_903844825.1 uncultured Burkholderiales bacterium
GAAACGCCCCCTGCACATGGGGCATGCGCATGGCACTGCCAAAGTAGCGCATGTCCAGGCAATGGTTTTGCAGACCGAGTTGGCAAAAACGGCATTGTCCGCAGGGATGGCTGGGGTTGACCGCCACCCGTGTGCCCGCCACCAGGCTCGTCACATCGGGCGACGCCTCTTCCACCACGCCAGCAACTTCGTGACCCAGCACCATCGGCTGCTGAATGCGGATGGCGCCAAAGCCGCCGTGCTGGTAGTAGTGCAAATCGGACCCACAGATGCCGCCGGTACGAATGCGAACCCGCACCTGGCCGGGGGCCAAAACAGCCGTAGGAAATTCTTCAACCCGCAGGTCGCCAGGCGAATGGATGACAAGTGCTTGCATTGCTTCTTCCTCTGAACGTTAAATCGGGCGACAAGCCGCCCTCAGCGGGTCATCATCGCCAGCGGCCACATCACAATTTGCGGGAACACCACCAACAACAACATCACTATGGTTTGCGCCACCATGAAAGGCACCACCCCCTTGATGGCGCCGCTCATCGGAATCTTGGCAATGCTGCAGACCACATTGAGCACGGTGCCCACCGGCGGCGTCACCAGACCAATGGCGTTGTTCATGATAAACAAAACACCAAAGTAAACGGGATCAATGCCCGCCTGCTTGACCACGGGCATCAGCACCGGGGTGAGGATCAGCACGGTGGGCGTGAAGTCCATGGCGGTGCCCACCACAAACACGATCAGCATGAGCACGAACATCATGAGCATCTTGTTGTCCATGAAGGGCTGCACCAGTTCGGCCAGCTGCTGGGGAATATCGGCGGTGGTGATCAGCCAGGCAGAAACGCCAGCCGCCGCCACCAGGAACATCACCACAGCCGTTGTTTCGGCAGCGCGGTACATCAGGCGATAGATCTGGTTCGGTTTGATTTCGCGGTACACCAGCGTACCCACCAACAGCGAGTACACGGCGGCAATCACGGCCGCCTCGGTGGGCGTGAAAAAGCCAAACTTCAATCCACCAATGATGACGATGGGCAGGGTCAGGGCCCAAAGCGCTTTGCGCGTTTCGCTCCAACGCTCCTGCATCGTGCGTTTGGGCTCGACGCGCACATCGTCCTTTTTAACCGACCAGCGCCAGGCCAGCATGATCGCCACACCCATCAGGATCCCGGGCACGATCCCGGCAATGAACAGCTTGGTGATTGACACACCGCCAGCCACACCGAACAAAATCATGCCGATGGACGGCGGAATCACCGGGGCGATGATGCCGCCGCAGGCAATCAGTCCGCACGAGCGGTTGATGTCGTAGCCGGCCTTGCGCATCATCGGCACCAGCACCGCGGCGAGTGCGGCCGTATCCGCGACAGCCGATCCTGACAGCGAGGCCATGATCACGGCTGCCGCCACCGCCACATAACCCAGGCCGCCTTTGAAGTGGCCGATCCAGGCCATCGCCATATTGATGATGCGCCGCGTCATGCCGCCGGCGTTCATGAATTCGCCAGCGAGCATGAAAAATGGAACGGCCAGCAAGGGGAAGCTGTTGGAGCCGTCCCACATGTTCTGGATCACGATCTGGGGGTCCGTGAAGCCCAGATAAAACATCATCGTCAGGCCACAGCCGATCAAGGCAAAGGCAATCGGCATACCCAGGGCCATCAGACCGAGCAAAGAAGTAATAAAGACAATTAGCGTCATGACCGAACTCCAGCCTTGGGGGTTTGCGCAGCCAAGCCGTGGGCAATCTCTTCGGCCTCAGTCAGCCCCTCCTCCGTCACGTCGCACAGTTCAGAGTCCTCCACCCGGCCCATCACCAGGCGCACCAGGTTGGACAAGCAAATCAGGCCAATACCGGCGCCCGAGACATAGCTCACCCCAAACACCCAGAGCATGCTGAGCTGCGCCACCGGGGAGGCGTTGCCTTTGATGATGTCGTGTTGAAGCCAGGTGCCGTAAACGATGTAGCCGCAGCACACCAGCATCACACCCTGACTGAGCGCCCAGCAGATCTTTTGACCGGCCACGGGAAGCATTTTTACCATCACGTCGACACCCAGATGGGCGCGCCGGCGCATGCCAACGATGGCTCCCAGGAAGGTCATCCAGACAAAGGCAAAGCGGGGAATTTCTTCCGACAGGTCGATGCCTGTATTGAAGAAAATGCGCAGCATCACATTGCCAAACACCATCACCAGCATGGTGGCAATGCAAACCACCATCACAAATTCAAGCGCCCGGTACAACGCCTCTACGCCCGCGTGTATGCCTTTGACCATAACTACTTTCCTGGGTAACTGTGGGGCGACTTACTTGGAAGCGCGTGCCTTGTCGATTTCCGCGTAAAACTTCTTGACGAATTCTTCGCCGATAACCGGCGCAAACTTGACCACCACGGGCTTGACGCGGTCTTGAATGCGAGCCAGTTCAGCCTGGGGCACCGGGCTGATCGTCACGCCTGCTGCCTTGAACTTGCCGATGACTTCCTTGTCGGCTTCGTCCAGTAACTTGCGTTGCAGCAGCCCTGCTTCCGTGGCCGCTTTCTGAACGCCGGCTTTGTCGGCGGCCGACAGCGAGTCCCAGAATTTCTTCGAGGCGACCAGTGCCACCGGGGTGTAGACGTGGTTGGTCAGGGAGATGAATTTCTGCACTTCCTGCATCTTGTTGGAGTACATGTGAACCAGCGGGTTTTCCTGGCCGTCCAGAGCCTTGACTTCCAGCGCCGGGAACACTTCCGCAAAAGCCATGGGAACCGCATTCGCGCCAATGGTCTTCCAGGTTTCCAGCGCCACGGGGTTGGCCATCACACGCACCTTCAGGCCGCTGACGTCTTCGAGCTTGGTCACGGCGCGTTTGCTGTTGGACAAATTGCGAAAACCCATCCCGGTCCAGGTCAGCCCGACCAGGCCCGACGGCTCAATGCTTTTGAAAATCATCTTCGAAGACTCGCCGTCCAGCACGGCATAGACTTCTTTTTCGTTGGCGAACATAAAGGGCAGATCCCAGATCTGCACTTCCTTGACTTTGCTCGACAGCGGCGCCAAGGTGCCGATGTACAAGTCTTGCGTGCCCGACTGAACGGCTTGCAATTGCTTCTCGTCGCTGCCCAGCACACCGTTGTGATAGACCGTGACTTTGACATCGCCTTTGGTGTAGGTGCCTGCGAGTTCGGCAAACTTGGTCATGGCCAAAGCCTGCGGATGGGTGTCCGGCATGGCGTGGCCAATGCGGGCCTTGACCTCTGCAAATGCCGAGCTGGTGCCCAGCGCCAGCAGCGTGGCAGCCACCAGCACGGCGCGGCGCGTGGTCAGGCGAGATGAATTGCGTGTTGTCATTACCTTGTCTCCGGCTTGGTACGGGTGAGGATCAACTGTGCTTACCCAAGCGCTCACACAGTTGTGAAAAAAGGTCAGGGTGTCTGCAAGGTACCGTCTGTCAGACGGGTCTGGGTCCAGGTGGTGACACCGCTGTCACAGGGATAGCGGGCGGCCTGCACTTCGTCAATGTCCACGCCCAGGCCGGGCTTGTCATTGGCATAAACGTACCCTTTTCGGAACTCTGGCAGGCCGGGAAAAACGTCCAGCAAGGCATCTCTGGGGCCCTTGAGTTCCTGAATCACAAAGTTCGGTGGCTCGGTGCCCGACCACTCCTGAACGCCAAAGTTGCGCGCCGCCAGATCGATATGGATGTTGGCTGCATGCGCCAGCGGCGACATGTCACCCGGGCCATGCCAGGCGGTACGCACGCCGTATTGCTCGGCGAACAGTTGCAGCTTGCGCCCCGGGGTAATGCCGCCCACCTGGCTCAGGTGCACCCGGATGTAATCAATCAGGCGCTCGGCGATCAGCGTTCGCCATTCCAGGGGATGATTGAACAACTCGCCCTGCGCCAGCGGGATGGATGTCTTCTGGCGCAACTGGCGAATCCACTCGCCGTCTTCCAGCGAAATCGCGTCTTCCAGAAAAAACAGATCGAAGGCTTCGAGTTCCTGCGCAAAGCGCATGGCGTCGATGGGCTTGAGCCGCTCATGCACGTCATGGCACAGTTCCACATCAAAGCCCACCTGGCTGCGAATGCCATCAAACATCTTGAGGGTGTCGCGCATGTATTTGCGTGTGTCCAGGTAAACGCCATCGGGCGCACCCTCGGGCGCGCTGGACGGCGCCTTGCCAAATGCAGCGCCGCCATAGCCGCCGCTTTGGCAGCGAATGTGGGTGATGCCCTGCTCGCGGTACTTGTGAATGTTGTCGCACAGCTCGGCGAGGTCCTTGCCGTCAGCGTGGCGGTAAATGGGCACACCCTCGCGGCACTTGCCGCCGAACAACTGGTACAGCGGCATATTGGCCAGCTTGCCCTTGATGTCCCACAAGGCCATGTCGATGCCCGAGATGGCGTTGTTCTCGATCGGTCCATTGCGCCAGTAGGCGTTTTGGTGCATGAGCTGCCAGAGCTCTTCAATCGCATGAGCGTCACGGCCCAGCAGCAGCGGCCGCAGGTACTCCTCGATCAGGCACTTGACGGCCAGGTGCCGGTAGGCAAAGGTGGCGCAGCCGAGCCCATACAGGCCAGGCTGGTTGGTCTGCACCTTGACCACCAGCAAGTTGATGCCCTCCGGGGCCGTCAGGATGACCTTGACGTCGGTAATGGTCGTTGCCATGGCTGCGTCCGTACTGCCAGATCAGAGAACGGCCAACCAGCCACCATCGACATAGATGATCTGGCCGTTGACGTAGTTCGATGCGTTGGATGCCAAGAAAACGGCTGCGCCCACCAACTCTTGCGGGCGACCCCAGCGCTGCGCCGGGTTGCTGCTCTTGACCCAGGCGTCGAACGTGGGGTTGTTGACCAGGGCTTCGTTCATGTCGGTCAGGATGTAGCCTGGACCAATGGAATTGGCCTGGATATTGAACTGCGCCCACTCTGCCGCCATGGACCGTGACAGCAGCTTGATACCGCCCTTGGCCACGGTATACGGCGCCACCGTGGCCCGCGCAGCCTCACTGGTGAGGGAGCCGATGTTGATGATCTTGCCACCGTTGCCGCGCTCGATCATGCGCCGCGCGGCCGCACGACCGACCATGAAAGCGGCGGTCAGATTGGTGTTGATGACGCGGTTCCAGTCGGCCAGTGACACATCGAGCAAGGGCTCGCGGTGCTGAATGCCGGCGTTGTTGATCACGATGTCAATAGCTTGGCCCTGGC
>CAIMVC010000189.1 GCA_903844825.1 uncultured Burkholderiales bacterium
AAAAAAAGGCCAAAATCAAGTGCCCGTCCAATTTAGCACAGGCGCATCCTATCAGCAATAAAGGCACATATTGAACATGGTTAATAGCCCGCTGCTTGAGAAAGCGCCCGCCAAGGCCTTCTTGTCGTTGGGCATCGCACTGGGTTTAGGGGTGTTTCCGGTGCTCATACCCGCTGCAGCGCAAGAGCGTTTTTTACCCCCCGCGTCTGCGGTGGTCCTGCCCTCTTCAGTGCACGCCCAGGGCGGGCGTCAGGCCTCCTTGCGCGCGCTTGATCAGGCCTGGCGTGCGCAACCCCAAGACCTGAATGCCGCGCTGGCCTATGCCCGTGCCGTCTTCACCTTGGGCCTGGCCGAGGGTGATTTGCGCTGGTTTGGCTCGGCTAAAGCGGCTTTGGCGCCTTGGTGGCTGGCCACCGACTTGACGGCAGAGGGCCATTTTTTGCGGGGACTGGTCAAGCAGGGCTTTCACGCCTTCGATGCGGGCTTGAAGGATATCGACCGAGCCATTGCCCTCGAGCCCCGACGTGCCGAGTTTTGGTCCTGGCGCTTTGCCCTTCATTTGCTGCTAGCGGACATGCCAGCAGCCCGCCAAGACACCGAAGAGATGGCCCGGCTGTTTGGGGCGCCAGAAGCTGATGTTTACCGCGCTGTTTTGCTCTACCGTACCGGCCAGCCCTTGCCTGCCGTGCAAATGCTGACACGTGCGATCCGATCACCGAGCTACCAGGACGCGTCTTCGCAAGACTGGCTGGGCTTTCACCTGGGTGAAGCATTCCGCGTGGCCGGGCAGCCCGATCAGGCCATCGCCGTCTGGGGCAAGCGCCTGAAGGCAAGTGCACAGTCGCACCTGCTCAGACTGTCTCTGGCCGAGCTGCTCAACCAGCAAGGCAGCTACCTTCAGGCCAAAACCGTTGCCCTGAACCAGGGCGACCTGGGGAGCCTGACCGATGCGCTGCTCGTGCAGGCCCTGCTCGCCAGTCGCGGCCTGAAAGACACCGACGAAGCCCGACTGGCCAGCCAGATGCAAGCGCGTCTGAAAGCCCAATCCTTGCGGCAGGAGTCGCTGATCGAGCGGCCCAAACTGATTTATCAGATTGCCTATGGTCAGGACCTGGCGGCGGGCCTGGCGCTCTCCATCGAGAACTGGCGGCTACAGAAAGAACCCCCTGATGCCCTGCTGTTTGTGCAGGCTGCGCTGGCGCTGGGGCAGGCCCGAGCCGCTGAGCCCGTGCTCGTCTGGGCTGAAAAAACGGGCTACACCGATCCGCAACTAGGCCTGCTCATCCGGCAACTCAAGTCGCACCCCAGCTGGACGGGACCCCGCTCATGAACGCGCGTTGGCTGCACCAGGTCTGCCTTCAATCCTGCCGTCATGCGGCCATGACATGCCTGCTGCTCTTGAGTCTGATGTTCGCTGGCGAGGTCTGGGCGCACTCCAGCAGCAACAGCTACCTGACGCTCAGCATGCCATCCGGGCAGTTGACGCTGCGTGCCGATATTCATTTGCGTGACCTGGACCTGATCTTTGATCTGGACGACAACCGTGACGGCCAGCTCACCTGGGGCGAGACCCAGTCGCGCAGTGCCGAGCTGAACGCCTGGCTGGTGCAGGGCATCGCACTGAGCGCATCCGGCCAGAGCTGCAGCTTGGGCGAGGCCGATCTGCAAGCCAGCGAACATGCCGACGGCCTTTACTTGAGTGCGTTGTGGACGCCGCTGTGTCCGGGCGTGAAGGTTGCGGCAGACTTGGCCAGCCTGCTGCTGCGCTATCGATTGATTTTTGCCCAGGACAACCTGCATCGCGGCCTGCTCAAGGTGGATTTTCCAAACTACCAAAGCAGCGCCCTGCTCAGCCCGGAGAGATCAGAAGCCCGAGTCAGTGCGGCCGACAGCAGCCCCTTGCGAGTGTTCGGGCGTTATGCCGTTGAGGGGGTGTGGCACATCTGGATCGGCATCGACCACATCGTCTTCCTGCTCAGCCTCTTGGTGTTGGCCCCGCTGAATCCCTCACGCCGAAGCGTTTTGCATTGGCAAGCGGCCACGCAGTTCCGGCCCGTGATGCGGGACGTGCTGGCTGTTGTCACAGCCTTCACGGTGGCGCACTCCATCACGCTGTGCCTGACCATCACCGGCTGGCTCACCCCGCCGGCCGACCTGGTAGAGCCGGCCATTGCGCTGTCCGTGGTGCTGGCCGCGCTGAACAACCTGCTGGGCTTCAGTGCCCTGAAGCGCTGGCGGCTGGCTTTTGTGTTTGGTCTTGTGCACGGTTTCGGTTTTGCCAGCGTGCTGCTTGACCTGGGCCTGCCGGTCAGCGCGCTGCTGGCCGCGCTGGGTGGCTTCAACATCGGTGTGGAACTGGGGCAACTGGCCATCGTTGGACTATTTCTACCCTTCGCCTGGGGGCTGCGCCATACCGGGTTCTATCGCTGGGTGGTGGTGGCGGGCGGTTCCATGGCTATCGTGTTGCTGGGCCTGTTCTGGGCGCTGCAGCGAATGGGGTGGCTGGCTTGATCCTGCCCCAGGCTACCCGTTAGGCCGAGAACGATTGGTAGCCAGGCGAACTGCGGGTTTCAGCCTTTGGCGGTCAAACCGGTGGTGGCAACTCAACATAAATCCGGCAGTTGGCCGCTAGCATCCGCATGAAACATCAAATGAATCAAAGACTTCCACACACGACGCACCTCACGTCCTGGGTCAGAGCGCTGCACGGCCGCTTGTCTGCCGCTTCAGGCCGCTTGCCTTGCTACTCGCACCGGACATGGCGTCCGGCTGGCGCTCGCGCCTTGCCAGCAACCTGCCTCGGCCGGCCCTCGGCCGCGCCCAACTGCCGCATTCAGGTTCAATCATCTACCTCATGAAAATGATCTTCGGATGGTTCTTCTTCGCGGGCCTGGCTTTGACTGGCTTGGCAGCTACAGCCCAAACACGTCCTTTTGCCGCGGTGTCGGTCACGGTCGATCCCGCTCAATGCAGGACGCATGTGTTGCGCAAGCCGGTCTTGTCAGGGATGGCGGTCCGCGGCGAATTGTCTGGTTTTGACCCCTGTCACCCCAGCGTGAGCCTGACGGTGCCGGCAGGCGTTGAAAAGCCGCCCCTGGTGATTTCCGTGCACGGTGGCGGTGGTCGACCGGATGCCCAGGCCATTACCCATGCTTTTGCCGAAAGCGGCATGGCCACGCTTATTTTTGATGCCTACAAGCACAACGGCGTTTCGCCGCGATCAGGTAATGCTTACCGGCAGATGATGCTTCACAAAGTGGCGCTCGAAGCCTACCAATGGG
>CAIMVC010000190.1 GCA_903844825.1 uncultured Burkholderiales bacterium
ATCACCAACGCTGGCGTACCGGCGCTTGGATCCGCCCAGCACCTTGATGCACCTCACGGATTTGGCACCCGTGTTGTCAGCAACATCGAGTTTGGATTGCGTTTGAATCATTTAAATTAGTCCCAACTTGCACCAGTTTTCAGCCTGCCCGACCAATTCCTGAGAATCAGTCAGACCAAAGCCTTCAGCCAGTCAGTCTTGGGCCCGTCATCCACAGCGCGAACCACTCGCACTGCTTCAGCTGGGCAGAAGTCTTCGCTTTTTTGTAGCGAAGCCCTCGATTATGTATGATTTTCAGGTGCTGGTCAACAGCTTTCGAAAAATATCCTTCGCAAGGTGGCTTGCACTACCGGCAATTGGGAGCCAGGCGCTCGCCACCAGCCCCTGAAGCCTTCGACCGCCCGTCTCAGAGGGGCACATGTTGGTACTGGCGGCACAGCACCCGGAAGTCTTCAAGTCGCGGGTCGCTGCCCAGCTCTTCTCGCATGATGGCGGCAACTGCCGGGGCCACCTTTGCAGCCAGCGCCGCATCCAGGAACAACAACCTTGAGCGCCTGGCGAGTACATCTTCTACGCAGCGCGCATATTCATGGCGCACGGCAAACCGCACCATGGCTGGCGTCAGGCCGCCCCCCAGCTCAGACTCTGCTTGAGCGACAGCCAAGGCCCGCACCGCCGACGCATCGCTGCCATAACCCTGCAACCCAGGCTCGTCGCTGAGCTTGTGGGTCGATGCCTGAAAGCCTGCCAAAGGCAATTTATCGGTGACACATTGGCCATGTGGCGGCAACAGGCGAGCGGCCACACAATGGGCCAACACGTCGCTGGCCATGGCCCGGTAGGTCGTCCACTTGCCGCCTGTGACGCTGACCAGTCCGCTTGAACTGACCAGCACCGTGTGTTCGCGCGACAGGCCGCGGGTCGACTGGGCGGTCTTGCCGACCGGCCTGACCAGCGGCCTGAGTCCTACCCAGAGGCTTCGAATGTCACCGACTTGCGGGGCGCGGCTGAGGTAGCGGGCCGATTCCCGCAGAATGAAATCAACCTCCTGCCTCATCGCCGTCGGCTCCCGATCCGCTTGCTGACGCGGCGTGTCAGTGGTTCCCAAAATGACTTTGCCCAGCCAGGGGACGGCGAAGAGCACGCGCCCGTCTACTGTGCTGGGCACCAGCAGCGCGTGATCGCCGGGCAAGAAGGTCTTGTCCACCACCAGATGCACCCCCTGGCTGGGGGAGAGCATGTCATCCACCGGTTGCCCCAGCGCCTCGGCATCCCGGGCACGGAGCTCGTCGACCCAAACGCCTGCGGCGTTGACAACACAGCCGGCATGAATGGCGAACGTTTCTCCGGTTTCGGCATCCTTGGCGCGCACGCCCGCCACCCGCCCCCGCGCATGGATGAGCCCGGTGACGGCGCAGTAATTGACCAGCAGCGCGCCTTCCCGGGCCGCCGTGCGCGCAATCGCGAGCGCCAGCCGGGCGTCGTCGAACTGGCCATCCCAGTACTTCACCCCACCCCACAGCCCTTGCGGGCGAGCCGTCGGCAGAAGGCTCAGCGTTTCCTTGCGGCTCAAAAATCGAGTGGACCCCAAGCTGCGGGTGCCTGCCATAGCCTCGTACAGCTTGAGCCCGAGGCCGTAAAACGGGGCCTCCCAAAACCGGTAGCAAGGCATCACGAAGGGGATCGGCTGCGCCAAGTGAGGTGCGTTGGCCAGCAAAGTGGCGCGTTCACGTAAAGCCTCGCGCACCAGCGGCAGGTCACCCTGGGCCAGGTAGCGCACACCGCCATGAACCAGCTTGGTGGCGCGCGAAGAGCTGCCTTTGGCAAAGTCCAGGGACTCCAGCAAAATCACCGACAGGCCTCGACTAGCCCCGTCGAGTGCCACGCCCAGCCCGGTGGCGCCGCCACCAATCACCAGCAAATCGCAGTGCGGGTGCTCGCGCAAGCGCGCAACAAGGTCTTCGCGCCGGGTCGGCAAGGGCGGCACGTGAGGCGTCGGATTCATCCTCTTATTCTCCCCCGAATGGCTTGCCGGGCACGGTAAGCTGCACCTTCGGTCAAAATTTGGCTGCGACACCCACCCACCGACTGAGCACCGAAAAGGAAGTCATGACCTATCTTCTGGCCCTGGACCAAGGCACATCCAGCTCGCGCAGCATTGTTTTTGACCGGCAAGGCCGGATCGTGTCCATGGCGCAGCTGGAGCTGACGCAGATGTACCCCCAGCCTGGCTGGGTCGAGCATGACCCCATGGAGATCTGGCGCTGCCAGATTGCCACGGCCCGTCAGGCCCTGAGCCAGGCGGGAATCGCAGCGGCTGACGTTCATGCGGTGGGCATCACCAATCAGCGCGAAACGACCGTCGTCTGGAACCGAAAGACCGGCCAGCCTGTGGCCCACGCCATCGTCTGGCAGGACCGCCGTGCAGAAGCCACCTGTGCAGCGCTGCGCGAGCACGGCCGGACCGAGTTGATTCAGCAAAAAACCGGCCTGCCAATCGACGCCTATTTCTCGGCGACCAAGCTCAAATGGCTGCTCGACAACGTCCCGCAGGCGCGGCAACAAGCCGAGCGCGGCGAGCTGGCGTTTGGCACCATCGACAGCTGGCTTTTGTGGCAGCTCACGGGGGGTGCAGTGCACGCCACCGACGTCAGCAACGCCTCGCGCACCATGCTCTTTAATGTTCACAAGAACGCCTGGGACGAAGAGCTTTTGGGGCTGCTCGACATTCCCGCCAGCTTGCTGCCGCAAGTGCTGCCCTCCAGCGCGCACTACGGAAATACGGCGCCAGAGCTTCTGGGGGCGGCCATCCAGATTGGCGGCGTGGCGGGCGATCAGCAAAGCGCTCTTTTTGGCCAAGCCTGCTTTAGCCAAGGCATGGCCAAAAACACCTATGGCACCGGCTGTTTCATGCTGATGCACACCGGCTCGCAGTTTCAGACCTCGCGCAACGGTCTGCTGACCACCAGCGCCGCGCAGACAAGTGGGCGCATCGAATTTGCACTGGAAGGCAGCGTCTTCGTGGGCGGCGCGGTAGTGCAATGGCTGCGCGATGGCCTGCGCGCCATCAAGACCAGCAGCGAGGTCGAGGCCCTGGCCGCCAGCGTGCCGGACTCGGGCGGCGTGATGATGGTGCCAGCCTTCACCGGCCTGGGCGCGCCCTACTGGCAAGCCGACGCACGCGGAACGCTGACGGGCCTGACGCGCGGCACCACTCTGGCCCACATCGCCCGCGCCAGTCTGGAGAGCATTGCCTACCAAAGCGCTGCCTTGCTGCAGGCCATGAGCCGGGACGCGGTGGCAGCGGGTGCGGCGCCCGTGACGGAACTCAGAGTCGACGGTGGCGCCTGCGTCAACGATTTCCTGATGCAGTTTCAGGCCGACCTGCTAGGGGTGCCCGTGGTCCGGCCCGCTGTTACAGAAACCACCGCGCTGGGCGCCGCTTACCTGGCGGGCCTGTCGACAGGCGTCTATGCCAGCACGGCCGAGCTGTCGGCGTTGTGGCGAACCGAACGCCGGTTTGAACCCGGTTCAGGCGCACAGGACCGGGCCCAGCGCATGGCCCAGTGGGAACGCGCCGTCCGGCAAGCGGTGGCGAGCTAAAGCGCTAAGTCGGCGGCGCGGGCGTTTGGCGGACAATCAAAGTCCCATGATCCTTTTCTGAGAAAGCGCCCGACACGCATGCCAAGCCAGCAATTGAACCAGGACGCCATCGCCTTCATCGGCGGGGGCAACATGGCCAGCGCCATCATCGGCGGACTGCTACGACAGGGGCTCGCGCCGGGCCAGATTCAGGTGGTGGAGCCGCTGGCCGAGCAGCGCGAGCGACTTGAGCGCGAGTTCAATATCTCGACCATGGCAACGCCGCAAGCCAGCCTGCAGGCCGCCAGGCTGATGGTCTGGGCCGTCAAGCCGCAAGCATTCACGCAGGCTGCGCTGCAGGTCAGGCCCTACGCCAGCCAGGCGCTTCATCTGAGCGTGGCCGCCGGCATCCGGACTGACAGCATTTCCCGCTGGCTAGGCCATGCGCGTGTGGTCAGAGCCATGCCCAATACCCCCGCCCTGATCGGCATGGGCCTGACCGCGCTGTTTGCCAAGCCTGACGTGAGCGCCGCCGAGCGGGACCAGGTGCAGGCCATCATCCAAACCACTGGCGACTGCCTGTGGCTGAGCGAAGAAAGCCAGCTGGACGCCGTCACCGCCCTGTCAGGCTCGGGGCCGGCGTATGTGTTTTATTTCATCGAAGCGATGATCCAGGCTGGCGTCACCATGGGGCTGAGCGCCGAACAGTCCAGGCAGCTCGCGCTGGGCACCTTCACGGGCGCCACCGCTTTGGCCAGTCAGTCGACGGAGCCGCCCGAGATTCTGCGCGCCCGCGTCACGTCCAAGGGCGGCACCACGTATGCCGCGATCACGGCCATGGACCAGAGCGACATCAAGAATCAGTTCATTCTGGCCATCAAGGCGGCGCAGCAGCGCGCCACCGAACTTGGCGACGAATTCGGCAACAGCTAAAGCCGTCCGGAGGTGGCACCCACGCTCGTGACTTCGTGTAGTTCGCTGCCCCGCGGGGGCGCTCTTGAACGAGCTCTGAAAGTCTGGGCTTTCCGCCGACGGGCTGCCTCAAACTGTCTGGAGCCGCGCGCACCCGGCTAGCCGATCCAGCCGTCAACGGTGAGCACGCGGTAAACGTTAAAAATGCAACGCAAAAAGCTTGAAAAACCTCGGGCTTGGCAGGCCACCGAGATTTTTGCGTTAGTCTCTACCCCTCAGCGACTTCCCAACACCCACCTCTGGTCCGGACACATCATGAAAAATTTACTCGCCATCCTTGTCAGCACCGCAGCCCTGATCGCGCCCATGGCCCTCTTGAGCACCGCGTCGGCTCAAACCAGCCCGGCGGCTCCGGCGGCCCCGGCTGCCCCGGCTGCAGCTCCCGCCGCCGCACCGGCCGCACCCGCTGCCGCAGCCGCACCTGCTGCGGCCGACAAAGCAACGCCAGCCAAGGCCAAGGCCAAAGGGAAGGCCAAAGCCAAGTCCAAGCGTGGCGCCAAGGCCAAGAGCGCCAAAAGCGCCAGCTGACCAGACCCCCCCAGCGCCGGGACCTACCCTTTCAGTGCGTTGGGCTGGGCTGAAACCCACAAGAAAGCCCGCTTCACGCGGGCTTTCTTGATGGTGCCGGACGGGCTGGCGCGCAAGCCGGTCACGACCGCGACCCGAGTGCACGGCGGGCGTCACTGACAATGCCCTCCATGGGCACTCTTTACCTTGTACGCCACGGCCAGGCTTCGTTTGGCGCCGATGACTATGACGTTCTCAGCGCGCTCGGGCAGCAACAGGCGCGGCGCCTCGGCGAGTACTTCAAGAGCAAGGGCCTGAACTTTGAAGCCTCAATGACCGGCACCCTGAACCGGCAGCAGCAAACCCATACTGGCATCGCCCAGGGCCTGGGCAGTTCACTGCAAGCCCTGCGCTGGCCCGGCCTGAACGAATACGACAGCCATGCCGTGATTGCGGCGATCCACCCCGAGCCGCTGCCAACGCCCAACACGCCAGAGCTGTACAAACACCACTTTCGGCTCCTCCGAGACGGCCTGACGCAGTGGATGGCGGGCGTGGTCAGTCCGCGCGGCATGCCCAGCTACCCCGATTTCGTCAAGGGCGTGAGCAACGCGCTGGACCATGTCCGAACCCACTACACCGGCAACGTATTGCTGGTCTCTAGCGGTGGGCCCATTGCGACGGCGGTCGGTCATGTGCTGGGCACCACGCCCGAGGCCACGATTGAGCTGAACATGCGCATCCGCAACGCCGCTGTGACCGAAATGCTCTTCAGCCCCAGGCGGCACATGCTGCTGACTTTTAACACCTTGCCGCACCTGGACAGCCCTGAGCACGCCAGCTGGATCACTTACGCCTGAGGCGTCATAGACGACACCTTAGCGCGGGCCAGCGCCCGCGCGCCGCACCAGCCAGACGGTGTTGCCCACATCATCGGCAACCAGCAAGCCCCCGCGAGCGTCAAGGGCCACGCCAACCGGCCGGCCATAGGCTTGGCCGGCAGGGCTCAAAAAGCCGGTCAGGACATCCAGCGGCAGTCCCCGGGGGCGGCCCCGCTCGAAGGGCACAAACACCACCTTGTAGCCGCTGTGCGGCCGCCGGTTCCAGGAGCCATGCTCGCCGATGAAGGCACCGCTGGCCAACGCCGGACTCAACGCCTGACCTTCGGCAAAGACCAGGCCCAGAGGAGCCACGTGGGCGCCCAGGGCGTAATCGGGCACCACAGCCCGCGCCACCAGATCGGGCCGGGGCGGCTTGACCCGAGGGTCCACCTGCGCGCCAAAGTAGCTGTAGGGCCAGCCATAAAAAGCACCGCTGCTGACCGACGTGAGGTAATCGGGCACCAGGTCGCTGCCAAGTTCATCGCGCTCATTGACCACCGTCCAGAGTACGCCGGTTTCCTTGTCCCAGGCCATGCCGTTGGGATTGCGCAAGCCTGTGGCAAACAGGCGTTTACTGCGGGTTGCCAGGTCAACCTCCCAGATCGCGGCACGGCCGATTTCTGCCTCAGGGCCGTTTTCGCCGATGTTGCTGTTCGAGCCCACCGTGACGTACAGCTTCTTGCCATCCAGGCTGGCAATCAGGCTCTTGGTCCAGTGGTGGTTGATGGGCCCGGCCGGCAAATCAACCACCACCGTGCCAGGCGCGGTGATGTGGGTCTGCCCTGTCTGGTAGGCAAAGCGCACGATGGCGTCGGTGTTGGCGACATACAGGTCCGAGCCCACCAGCGCCATGCCAAACGGCGAACGCAAACCCTCGAGCAGCACGCTGCGCACATCGGCCAGGCCGTCGCCATCGACATCGCGCAACAAGGTGACGCGGTCAGCGCTGGGAACCCCCGCGCCGGCACGGCTCATGACGCGCCCGGCTATCCAGTCCAACAGGCTAACCGCCTGATCCGCCGGTTTGGCGGGCTTGTTGCTCTCGGCCACCAACACGTCGCCATTGGGCAGCACATGCAGCCAGCGCGGATGCGCCAGGCCCCGGGCCATGGCCGACACCTGCAGGCCGGCCATGGGCTGCGGCGCCGCACCAGCGGGCCAACCCACGGCCGGCGCAATATGGACAGTCGGAACACGCGCAATCACAGGGGGCAGCAGAACGGGTGCAGGCCCGACGTCGGCCATCGGCGGCAAGCGAGTTATGTCACCGCAGGCGGCAAGACCCGCGCTCAAGCCAACACAGAGCCAAGGCCAGACAGAACAGGATTTGAGCAGGCGTGTGAACTTCATCGCCAGAGTTTGCCGCAAAACCTGCGGCCGAGCTGCAGGGCAGCTTCAGTTCAGGCTTGGGTCAGCGACGGCAGTTGATCGATTTCGCTCAGCAACGCGGCCAAAGCGCGGGCGCTGGCGTCCAGCACCGCGTGGCCCTTGTCGGCCGTGGCGGCGGCGGCGTTGCCAGCGGCACCCTGCACGTTCAGGTCTTGCGCGGCCCAGGCCAGTTTGGCGCTGCTGCCGTTGCCCAAAATCGCAAAGTCCCGGGCGCGGTCCTGGCTGGTCGACAAGAAATTTTGCGCCTGCCGCATGTCGACCCGCTCGGGATGCAGCGCCAGCATCATCGAGGTTTCAACATCGCCGCCATGCACGCCAAAGCGCTGCTCGTCGGCGCCAAAAAGCGCTTGCACTGCGGCGGGCAGCGGCAGGGCGAAGGTATTGACCATCAGCACCGTCATACCCCAACGCGCACGCAGCTCCCGGCCCACGATGTCCATCGTCGAGGCGTTCCCGCCGTGTGAGTTGAGCAGCACCAGCTTGTTGATGCCGGTGCGCGCCACACACTCGCCCAGGTCAACCCAGCTTTGAATCAGGGTCGCCGCGCTCAGGGTGAGTGTGCCGGCAAAGGCCACGTGCTCAATGCTGCGGCCCACGCTTTGCGTCGGCAAAAACAGAACCGGCAAGTCGGCGGGCAGGTAGGGCAGGCAGTGCGCCACCACGCCATTGACCAGGTCGGTATCCACACTCAGCGGCAAGTGCGGACCGTGCTGCTCAACGGCTGCTAGCGGTAAGACAGCGATCGTGCGGCGGCCATCAAGCCGTGCGAAGTCGGGGCTCTTGAGCTCGGACCAAAAGCGAGGCAGGGGTGGGGAAGTTTTCATGAAGGCGTATGGGTTGGAAGTTGCGTTATCCGCGCTGGCGAAGGCCTTTGCACTGGCCAGCGGCGGCGCTGCCAGACTCAGAGTCCCGCATCATGCCGCAGCCGCCGCTTGTTGAATCGCCTCACGCAGCGCCTTGGCGGCGGCCTGGCCAGCGTGGCGCGCTTGTCGCTGAGCGCGCGGCTGCGCGCCTGGCAGCGCCGAGGCGCTCTGCGCCTGCAGCTCGGCGGCCAGGCAGTGCGGCTTGGCGCGGGCGCCGCTGGCCAGGTAGTCAGCCAACAGGGCGGCTCGGACAGCCTGCGCCGGCAGCTGGCGCACGACCGTCAAATGCTCAAACAGCAGGTCGACCAGTTTTTCGAGGGCAAACTCATGCGTCTTGCCCGTTCGCGCCCAGAGCCAGTCACTCCAGCCCAGGAAACAGCCAAAGGCCGAGGCCTGCACGTCGCCCTCACCCAGCAGCATGCGCAAGGCATTTGAAAAACGCCCCGCGTTGGCCACCAGATCCCAGTAACGCGCAAAGCGCTGGATGCGCTGCAGTGTGGCGAAGTCAATGGTCGAGTTCTGCAAGATGGTGTAGGGCGTGTGCGGGTCATACACCATGGCAAAGTCCTGCGTATGGCGGGCAATCGGTGTGCCGCGCAAGCGCTTGAGGATGCCGAACTGAATCTCATGCGGCCGCCAGGCATAGAGCTGGTCAAAGCCACGGGCAAAACTCTCCAGCGTCTCACCGGGCAAGCCAAATATCAGGTCGGCATGCACATGCGCCTGACTCTGGCCGACGAGCCAGCGCACGTTGTCGGCCGTCCTGGCATTGTCTTGTTTGCGTGAAATACGGGCCTGCACCTCGGGGTTCAGGCTCTGGATACCCACTTCAAACTGCAGTGAGCCCGCGGGGAACTGGGCAATCAGCGCCTTGAGTCGGTCGGGCAAACTGTCAGGCACCACTTCAAAATGAACAAACACCTCGGGCATGGCCTGCAACTGGCCATCGGGGCGCTTGAGCCGGTCCAGAAAAAACTGCAGGATGCGCGCTGAATGCTCGACCTTCAAGTTAAAGGTGCGGTCGACAAACTTGAAATTGCGCGCGCCCCGCTCAAACAGGGCCGCCATTTCGTCCATGAACCGGTCCAGGTCAAACGCCCAGGCTGTCTTGTCCAGCGAAGACAGGCAAAACTCGCATTTGAAGGGGCAGCCGCGCGAGGCCTCGACATACAGCAGCCGCTGCGCCAGGTCGTCGGCGCTGTACTCGGCGTACGGGAATGCCAGCTCATCGAGTGGCGGCTGCTCGCCAGCGATGACCTTCATGAGCGGCTGCGGGCCATCGAGCAGGGCCCGGCACAGCTTGGGAAAGCTCACGTCGCCCCAGCCGGTGATCACGTGGTCAGCCAGCTGGCAAATCGCTTGCTCGGCCACTTCGTGGCTGACCTCGGGCCCGCCCAGCACCAGCTTGATGTCGGGGCGCAAGGCCTTGAGCAGCCGCACCACCTGCGTGGTCTCGACCACATTCCAGATGTAGACCCCCAGTCCAATGACCTGCGGGTTAAGCGCCAATAGCTCTTCGACAATCTGCGTAGGCCGCTGCTGAATGACAAATTCACGCAACTGCGTGAGCGCACGCAAACCCTCGCCGCCATGGCGGTCCATATTAGCCAGCAAGCAACGCAGACCCAGCGAAGCGTGGATGTACTTGGCGTTGAGCGTGGCCAGCACGATGCGCGGACTCGCCTCCGGGGGACCGCGCTGGGCCAAAGGTAGTGGCGGCTGGACTGTGGGATTCATCTGGTGATTATCGAAGCAAGACCCACGGGACCAGGCCGACACTGCCAGACAAGCCGGACCAGCCCGCGCCGCAGAACCTGGACGCTCAGGTTCCGGCTTTGGTTTTGGAGGCCTTTTTCAGCACCGGCATGGGCAACTCACTGGCTGTCAGACGAATCAGGCGCGCCAGCAGCAAACGGTCGTCCAGTTGCGCGTCCATCAAAAAATGGGGTTTGGCGCGAGGGTAGGGCTCGCCTTCAACCACGCTGCCCAGAAAAGCCCGGCCCGCCGCCGTGGGCTTGACGAACAGCTGGTTGTCACACACAAAGGCCACCACTTTGCCGTCACAGAAAATCGCATACTCGCCAAACATCTTGCGCCAGGCGATATCGCCTGCGCCACTGAGCTGCTCAAGCACATAGTCGAAAAAGCTGCGGTCGGAAGCCATGCCCGATTGTCGCTTCAAGGCAAGGCCGGGACAGCGGCCCGCCCAACCGTCAGCCATGGCGTTCGCCAGAAGGGGCCGGGCCCGTATCATTGCGCCATGCCCTCGCTTGCCCCTCCGCTCCTGTGCCTGCTCCTGCGCCTGACACTCACCACCTGGCTAGTAACGGCTCTGGTCAGCTCTCCGGCCCTGGCCCAGACCGCCCGGCCCGGCCTGCTGGCCAGCCCAGCCCCCTCTGCCATCGTCAGCACAGACCAGGTGCGCGCCGAACTGCTGGTGCATGCGCCCCAGGGCATCACACCGGGCCAGCCGGTCTGGCTGGGTTTGCAGCTGCTGCATCAGCCCGATTGGCATACCTACTGGAAAAACCCCGGCGATTCGGGACTGCCCACCGAGTTGCAGTGGACCTTGCCGGCCGGCGTCAGCGCTGGCGAGATCGCCTGGCCGACGCCCCGAAAGATCCCCCTGGGCAACCTCGCCAACTACGGCTACGAAGGCTCGCTGCTGCTGCCTGTACCGCTGACCGTGGCGGCCGACTTCAAGTCCGACCAGCTGGAGGTGCGGCTCAAGGCCAGCTGGCTGGTGTGTCGCAAGGAGTGCATCCCTCAGGAAGGAGAGTTCTGGCTCAAGGTGCCGGTGCGTGGGTCTCTGGCCATGCATGGCCGCGCTTTTGATACCGCGCTGGCCGCCCGTCCGCGCGACTGGCCCGCGGGCCAGAGCCAGGTGGAGGTGCGGGACAAGACGATCCGGGTCAGCCTGCACGGCCTGCCCACCAGCCTGCAGGGCAAAGCACTGGCCTTTTTTCCGGAAACCGGCAACGTGATCGAGCCGGCAGGGCGCTGGCAGCAAAGCTGGCAAGGCACGGTCTGGACGGCCGAGGTGCCGTTGTCGGCGCAGCGCAGCGAAAGCCCGGCGCGCATGCCCCTGGTGGTGGCCTTGGAGTCAGCAGCCTCAGGGGTAGCGACCCCGGCTTTTCGCCTTGACGCACCGGTAAAGGGCAACTGGCCCGCGCTGCCTGCTGCAGCCACGGTTTCGCCGGCGCTTGTAGCAGCCCTGAAGGCCAATGCAGGCGCCAAGCCGCAGGCGCCCAGCGGGACGGATGCGCTGACGCTGTTGGTCACTGTTTTCGGTGCACTGCTAGGCGGTCTGATCCTGAACCTGATGCCTTGCGTGTTTCCGGTGCTGGCCATCAAGATGGTGGGCTTCGTGCAGGTCAAGAGCCGCGCCAGCCGCATTCGTTCGGGCCTGGCTTACACCGCTGGTGTGGTCTTGTCGTTTCTGGCGCTGGGGGCCTTGCTGCTGGCGCTGCGCGCCACTGGCGAACAGTTGGGCTGGGGCTTTCAGCTGCAAAGCCCGGCGCTGGTGGCGGGGCTGGCCGCGCTCTTTACCCTGCTGGGTCTGAACCTGGCCGGCATGTTTGAATTCGGCCAGTTGCTGCCCAGCGCCCTGGCCAACGCGCAGTCGCGCAACCCGACGGTCAATGCCTTTTTGTCGGGCGTGCTGGCCGCAGCGATTGCGTCGCCCTGCACGGCGCCGTTCATGGGTGCCTCGCTGGGCCTGGCGGTGAGCTTGCCGCCGGTTCAGGCGCTGCTGGTATTTGGCGCGATGGGCCTGGGCATGGCGCTGCCCTACGCCCTGGCCAGCGCGGTCCCGGCGGTGGCTCACGCCATGCCCAGGCCCGGCCCGTGGATGCGGCACTTCAAACAACTGATGGCTTTTCCGATGTTTGCCACCGTGGCCTGGCTGGTCTGGGTGCTCGGCCAGCAAAGCGGCATCGATGGCGCGGGCGCCCTGCTCGGCCTGCTGGTGCTGCTGGCCTTACTGGCCTGGTCCTTCACACTGGCTGACCGCCTGCGCACGGTCGCGGTGTCGGTGACCCTGGCGCTTGGTGGCTGGGCGCTGTGGGAGGTCGGACCCCAGTGGGTCAACCCGCCGGAGCTTGGCAGCGCCGCCACGGCCAACGCTGGCGACCTGTGGCAGCCCTGGCAACCGGGCCGGGTCGCGCAACTGCTGACAAGCGGCCAGCCGGTGTTTGTCGACTTCACCGCCGCCTGGTGCGTGACCTGCCAGTACAACAAGAAAACCACGCTGGCCAATGCCCAGGTGCTATCTGATGTCAAGAACAAGAACGTCGCCCTGCTGCGCGCCGACTGGACCCGCCGCGACCCGGCCGTGACTGCAGCCCTTGGCGAGCTTGGCCGCTCGGGTGTGCCGGTCTACGTGATTTACCAGCCGGGGAAGTCGCCAGTGGTGCTGTCAGAAATTTTGACAGTCGGCGACGTGCGCCAGGCGCTCAGCAAACTCTGAGCCCGAGTCTGGCAGATGGGCAAACGCTTTGTCGCTGCTCTCAACTTTTGCGGCGCAGGGCGGTGGTGGTAGCAGGCGAGTTTGCCACCGAGCGAGACGGCTCTGGCATTTTTGAGCCTGCGATAAACTTCGGCCCACCCCTGAACACCCCCGACTTTCCTCTCGACACTGACCGAACCCATGGCCCGTAAGCCGCCTCTCAAGACCTCTGCTGGCAGCGCTGCGGGCACCACCCGTGCCAGCGCCGTGTATGAGCAGTTGCGATCGGACATCACGCACGGCATTCTGGAGCCAGGCAGCAAGCTGCGGGTAGAGGCTATCAGCAAGCGTTACGCGGTCGGCGCCAGCCCGCTGCGCGAAGCGCTCAGCCGGCTGTCGGCCGAGGGGCTGGTGGACCGCACCGACCAGCGCGGCTTCAGCGTTTCCGCCCTGAAATGGGATGAACTGCCCACGCTGGCGAACACCCGGGCCCAGCTTGAAAGTCTGGCGCTACGGGAGTCCATCGCGTCGCGTGACACCGAGTGGGAGCATGAGCTGGTGCTGCTGGTGCATCAGCTTTCGCGCACACCACGTTCACTGGCCGAAGACCAGTACGTCCCCAATCCAGAGTGGGAATCGCTGCACCGTGACTTTCACAGGGTGTTGCTGGCGCGCTGCCCGTCGCGCTGGCTGCGCAGCTTTTGCGACCAGCTGGCCGACGAGGCTTACCGCTTTCGGCAGGTCGCTGCAGGCCAGAGCTTCAGTTCACGCAACGTGCATGCCGAGCATGTGGCGATTTTTGAGGCGGCGATTGGTGGCAAGGCCGACGAAGCCGTGACGCGACTGGTACAACATTACACGCGCACGGCCGCTCTGGTCGCCAACGAGGCCCGCGAAGGCGGCCACACCGCCTAAGTAAAGCCGGCCTGCTGGGGCTGGCTCGCGAGGGCACTGGCCTACTGCGCCTCGATGCGGGCTTGCCTGGCAATGAACTGGTATTTCTTCATCTCCTCGCGCACGTAGGCGGCAAAGGTCTCGGCATTCATGGCGCGTGGCTCAATACCGATCTTTGCGTAAGCAGCCATCAGCTCCGGATCCTGCATGGCACGGGCCACATCAGCGCTGATTTTTTGCACCACGGCAGGGGACGTTCCAGCCGGCGCCCACAGCCCAAACCACAAGCTGATGTCGAAATCCCTGAAGCCTTGCTCGGCAATCGTCGCAATGTCTGTCGCAGCGTCAGAGCGCGCCTTGCTGGCCAGCCCCAGGGCCCGCAGCTTGCCACCCCTGATCTGCCCCAGCGCCGTACTCAAAGAGGCCATGGTGAAGGCGGCGCGCCCGGCCATCACATCCTGGATTGCCTCGGGACCACCCTTGTACGGTACGTGCAGCATCTTCACGCCCGCAGCCTGGGCAAAGTGCTCTGCCGCAAAGTGCGTGGAGCTGCCCACGCCGACGGACGCAAAAGTCAGCTCGCCAGGTCTGGCCCTGGCGGCGCTGACGATGTCCTGAACCGATTTGTAGGGGCTGTCGGACGCCGTGACCATCACGTAGGGCGCAACGCCAATCATGGCGACCTCGACCAGACTTTTCAGCGGGTCATAAGGCAGCTTGCTGTAAATCGCGGTGTTGGAGGCATAGCCGGCCGACTGCAGCAGTAGCGTGTAGCCGTTAGGCTCGGCATTGACCACGGCCGAGGTGCCAATCAGGCCACCGGCACCGGGGCGATTTTCAATCAGCACCGGCTGCTTCCAGGCTTTGCCCAGCGACTGCGAAAGGATGCGGCCAGCCGTGTCAGCACCTGAGCCGGCAGTCAAAGGTACCACCAGCTTGACCGGGTTACTCGGGTAGAGGGTCTGGGCGGCAGCGCTGAAGCCGGCCACGGCCAGCACCAGCGCCAGCGACGCTTTGAAAAAATGCATGCAAAACTCCTGGCTTGATCAATGAGAAAAGTTCGCTCCGCCCATCAGAGTCCGGCGGCATTCCAGTCGGGCGCCGGCTCGCGCGGCTCGGGCGTCAATCCGGCCGCCTTGATGGCTTCAATCGCGCAGAACTCGTCTTTCTCCGAAGCATCACCGCTGATGCCCACCGCGCCAATGGCCACGTGGTCACTGTTCAGCAGCAGCACGCCGCCCGGCGTAGGAATAAACCGGCCGTCTGAGGCCGCCGCTAGGGCGCTCTGAAAATTCGGGCGGCTCGCCAATCTGTCCCGGATCTGCCGCGTGGCCATGCCCATACCCAATGAGGCCCAGGCCTTGCCGAACGCAATGTCAAAGCGCAGAACGCCGCAGCCGTTTTCGCGCCGAAAACTCACCAGATTGCCGCCAGCGTCCAGCACGACCACCGCCAGCGGGAGCAGCTTGTGCTGCTGACGCAGGCGCAGCACCTCGTCCGTGATGCAGGTCGCGACCGCGAGGTCCAGGCTCGAATGGATGGAGATGAGGTGTTCAGCCATGGTGATCAACGTCCTTTCAAAATCAACCGGCAGCCAGGTCGCCTAGCGCGGCGATGATGGGTTTCCACTTGGCACGTTCAGCCTGCACAAAGGCGACCGCCGCCTGGCCCGCATGCAGGTCGGCAAACATGGCCTGGCTGCCAAGTTTGGCGATCAGGGCCGGATCGGTCATCACGCGCTGGGTGGCTTCGGCCAGCTGGCGTAGCACGGCCGGCGGCGTGTCACGCGGCGCGGTCACGACGTTCCAGAGCATGGCCTCGAACGGCTGCGCCAGGCCGGCGGATTCAGCCACCGTGGGAATATCGGGCGCCAGCGCCAGCCGCTTGGCCGTGGCCACTCCCACAATGCGCAGGCGCCCGCTTTGCTGCTGCGGCAGCAGCGAACCCAAGGTGTCCACCGACATTTCGATGTTGCCGCCCATGAGGTCTTGCAGGGCAGGCGCGCTGCCCTTGTAGGGCACATGGGTGATCGCCATGCCAGTCATCGACTTCAGGCGTTCGGCCGCCACATGCAACAAGGTGCCGGTGCCCGGTGAGCCGTAGTTGAACTTGCCTGGATTGAGTTTGGCGGCTTCAGCCAGTGCCTTGAGGTTGCCAGGCATCCTAGGCGCAACGGCGAAGGCCGCCGGCGCTCCGCCGAGCACGCCGACGTAGGCAAAGTCATCCATCGAGTCAAACTGCGGTTTGGGCTGAATCAGGTTGTAAAGCGCATGCGTGGAAGCTGTCCCAAAGAGCAGCGTGTAGCCGTCAGCAGCGCTGCGCCGCACGTCCATGGCGCCCAGCGCACCGCCCGCACCGGCCTTGTTTTCGACCACCACCGACTGACCCAACACTTGCGACAGGCCGGCCGCATACAAGCGCGCAAAACTGTCTGTGGGACCACCGCTGGCAAAGGGCACCACCAGACGCAAAGGACGCGCCGGGTAAGCCTGCGCATGGGCCGGCAATGTACAAAGCAGCGGGCTGGCCAACACCGCGCCAGCGAAGCGAATGAGTTGTCGACGTTGCTGGGGCATGAGCAATCTCCGTTCAATAGTGAAGTCAAAAAAGCATGGCGCTCGGCTACGGGTGCCCGGCCAGCGACCTGCCTGGTCAGCCCCCCGCCGCAACCCACTGCCGGCTTGATTCAGTTGGGCGTTCAGTCAAGAGGGGTGACGCGAAAATTCAGACGATCTTGATGCTCAAATTTGGCAGGCCGTCGATATGGCAATCGATGACATCACCGCGCACCACCGGCCCGACGTTCTCTGGCGTGCCCGAATAAATGATGTCGCCGGGCATCAGTTCAAAGGCCTCCGAGAGCTTGCTGATTTGCTCTGACACGCTCCAGATCATTTGCTTCAAATCAGCGTTTTGCTTCATTTGGCCGTTCACTTTCAGCCAGATACTGCCCTGGGTAAAAGGCCCGGTCTGGCTCGCCAGGTGCAGCGGCCCGATGGGGGCCGAGCGGTCAAAACTCTTGCCGATCTCCCATGGTTTTTTCTCATCACCCAAAGCCCGCTGCAAATCGCGCCGTGTCATGTCCAGACCAAGGCCGTACGCGTACACGTGCTCCAGTGCCCGCGCCATCGGGATATTGCGCCCGCCCTTGTTCAGCGCCGCCACCAGTTCGACTTCGTAGTGGTAGTTTTTGGTCAGGCTCGGATAGGGATGGTCGGCCACCGTTCCCGGTGCGACGTTTTGAATGGCGTCCGTCGGCTTTTGAAAAAAGAACGGTGGCTCCCGTGTTGGGTCAGAGCCCATCTCGCGGGCATGCGCCGCGTAGTTGCGGCCGATACAGTAGATGCGGCGTACCGGAAAGCGCATGTCGCTGCCAACGATGGGCACATAAGTGGCGGGCACATCAAACGGCGTTTTGACCTCGCGCGATGCATAACCAGGCAAGGCGCAACCGGCGAGTGCGCCCAAGCCGAGGGTGGCGGCGGTTTCAAATATGTTTCTGCGCTGCATACAACTCTCCTTAGGTTGAAAAATGCTCAGAGGGGGGCCAGACGAATCTCAAAGCTCATCACAGGCACCTTCTCGCCTGGCAGCCCGAGGCGTGCGCAGGCTTCAGGGTCGGCCACGTTCTGGTAGCGGCCAACCAATGCTTCGCGCACGCCGAACACGGCGTCGCTGTCGAGGTACGGATCTTCCGCATCGAAGATCTCGGTCACCAGCGTGCGGTAACCGGACGCTGAAACGATCACATGAAAATGCGCCGGCCGCCAGGCGCTGCGGCCGGCCGGTTCGACCAGATCAAGCCAGGCGGGGCCGTCGGTTGGAATCTCATACGGCACAGCGCGAATGGTCGCAATCTCGCAGCAGCCGTCTGCCCCGACCTTGAGTTGGCAGCGCAGGTTGTCGGTAGGCTGGCTGAGGTCCACCTGCCAGTACAGGCCGTTGGCGGCGTTTTGCCAAAAGTCGATGCTGGCCCCTGGCAAGGCTTGGCCGGCGCTGTCGCAGACGCGGGCGCGCAGCAGCACGCGCTGACCCGCGTTGGCGCCAGTCAGGTCGGCCGGATTGCTCAGCCAGGGGGAGCCCGGGGTGTGAAAAGGCCCCAGCACACTGCCAGGCGTGACCGCCGGGTCGCTGGCCAGCAGATCCACAAGGCTTGACAGGCCCAACACGTCGGACAGCAGTGAGAATTCGCTGCGGCTGTCGCTGGAGATATCACCGACCTTGTGCAGGAACGTCAACGCCGCACGCCACTCGGTGTGCGTGAGCTGCACGTCCCTGGCGTATTGGTGTAGCGCTTTGACGAGGCACTGAACCAACTCCCGCTGACGCGCATCGGGCAGCCCCGCAAAGCTCTGTGCCACGGCCTCGGTGACAGTGGCCAAGCCCATGTCTTTCATGCCGTGACGGGGTTGGACAGTACGCCGATGCCTTCAATGCGGATGTCAATGGTGTCGCCGGCTTTCATGAACACCGGTGGCGTGCGCGCGTAACCCACGCCCCCGGGCGTTCCCATGACCAGCACGTCACCGGGCTCCAGCGTCAAGCACTCGGACAGCAGCGAGATCGTCTGCGCCACACCAAAGACCATGTCTTTGGTGTCGGCGTCCTGCATGATCTTGCCGTTCAAAATCGACTGGATGCGCAGGCCAACGCAGCCGGGCGGCAGTTCATCGGCGGTCACCAGGCTCGGGCCAAAGCCGCCACTGGCGTCGAAATTTTTACCAATCGTCCACTGGCTGGCGCGGCGCTGGTAGTCGCGGTACGAGCCGTCGTTGAAGCAGGCATAACCAAACACAGCGTTTAAGGCATCGGCCTGCGAAACAAAGCGCGTGCGCTGACCGATCACGACCGCCAGTTCGGCCTCAAAGTCCAGCTTGTCTGACGTTGGCGAGACCTGCAAGGGTGCGCCATGCGCCAGCAAGGAGGTATGACAGCGCAAAAAGAAGGCCGGGTAGTCGGCAATCAGGTTGCCCCCCTCCTTGGCATGGTCCACGTAGTTCACGCCCAGGCAAATGATCTTGCCCGGTTGCGGCACGCAGGGCGCCAAGGTGACTTTACCGAGCGGAGTCGGCTGGGCGGCCTTGACCCGATCGGCCACACGGGCCTGCAAGCCTGGCTGGTCGGCGCACTGCGCAATGAATTCGCGCAAAGTGTTCGGCAGGTCGGCACCGAGCTCGCAGCTGTCAACCACGCCATCGCCCACCACAATGCCCCAACCCGGGGTGCCGCTGGTGCTAAAGCTTACAAAACGCATGAACTGTCCTTCTTGAAGTGCGTGAAACCGTCATTACTGAATCTTGATGTTGAGGTCTTTGACCAACTGCCCCCATTTGCCGACCTCGCTCTCGACGTAGCGGCGCAGCGTCGGACGGTCCATGCGGCCAGCTTCGAGCGACAGCGTCTGGTAGCGGTCCTGCACCGCCTTGACCGCTTGCGCCTTGTTGATTTCGGCATTGAGCAAATCCAACAAGGCGGCCGGTGTCTTGGCGGGGGCGAAAACGCCAAACCAGGTGTTGGCTTCAAAGTCCTTGTAGCCCAACTCGGCCACGGTCGGCACATCAGGCAGTGCCGGGCTGCGCTTGAGCGACATCACGGCAATCGGCCGCACCTTGCCGCTTTTGGCAAAGGGCACGGCTGGTGGCATGGACGTCGAGGCGATCGGCACCTGACCGCTCACCACCGCGTTGGTGGCTGCAGCAGGCTGAAAAGGCACATGGGTGACGTCCACTTTGGCCAGGCCACGAAACAGCCATTCGGCGCCCAGATGCGTGGTGGTGCCGTTGCCGGAAGATGCGTAGGCCAGCGTGCCCGTCCGGGCCAGCGCCAGCAGCTCCGGCAGCGTTGTGGCTTTGACATCTGGATGCACGTACAGCAGGTTCGGGGTGAAGCCCGCGAGCGCGACGGGTTGAAGGTCCTTGACCGCGTCATAGCCGGCATTGCCAAAGAGGGTTGGATTCACGGCGTAGGCAACACTGTGAAACAGGAGCGTGTAGCCATCAGCCGGCCCGTTCATCACGCCCTGCGTGGCAATGTTGCCACCAGCACCCGGCTTGTTCTCAACCAGCACGGGCTGGCCCAGCGCGGCTGAAACCTGCTCGCCAATCAGACGGGCAACGATGTCGGTCGAACTACCGGCCGCGAAAGCGACCACGAAGCGAATCGGCTTATCCGGAAAAGCGGCATGACTGGCGCCCCACATGAACAAGGTGGCCAGCAGGCTTGCTAAAAAACGCGTCATGGCTTTGTCTCCTGGAGAGGTATTAATTTTTATCGACAAAGCTATAATTTAATTGTTTTATCGATAAATTTCCACTCCGGGTTTACCCGTTTGCACACAGTATCGCAATGGCCTTGTTCAATATGCCGATCCAAATGCCCGATCAATTAGCTCGAGCAGTGAGGCCGCCGTGCCTGTGGTCGAAACGCGTCATGCTTGCAGGCGGCACCGACAGGATGGGCAGACTGTTCAACGATGCCTGAACAACATCGCCCCGGTGGCATGGTGTACGCTGGGGCTGTCGATTTCGGCGCCCCGACCCGGGTTTGACGAGGTCCCCTCCGCGCTCCACCCCGCAAAGGACGACATGCATCCATCCGAAGCACTCCCTTGGATACTCAACCACTGCCGGCATATTGCTGTGGTGGGTCTGTCGCCCAAACCGCACCGCGCCAGTTTTGACGTGTCGCGCTACATGCTCTCTCAGGGCTACCGCATCATCCCGATCAACCCCAACGCCACCGAAGTGCTGGGCCAAAAAGCCTATGCCAGTCTCAGCGACGCCGCCCGCCATGAGCAGATTGACCTGGTCAATTGCTTTCGTAACAGTGAAGACATTCCACCGCTGGTGGATGAAGCCATTGCCGTTGGGGCACGGGCGATCTGGATGCAACTGGGCATTCGCCACGAGGCCGCCGCCAGTCTGGCCCGGGCGGCCGGCCTGCTGGTGGTCCAGGACCATTGCCTGAAAATCGACCACCGGGTGCTGTTTTCGACCGGGCTGGTGCTGCCACCGGTCTGAAGGTCATGGTCAGTGGGAGCCCGCCCCTCGGGAAACTGCGGTGCCCGGGCCGGGCAACACCTGACACAATAAACCCATGTTCGCACCTCTTCAAAACGACACATTTTTGCGCGCCTGCTGGCGCCAGGCCACCGATCACACCCCCGTCTGGCTCATGCGCCAGGCCGGACGTTACCTGCCGGAGTACCGCGCCACGCGCGCCCAGGCGGGCAGCTTCATGGGGCTGGCCACCAACACCGACTACGCCACTGAAGTCACCTTGCAGCCGCTGGAGCGTTACCCGCTCGACGCTGCCATCTTGTTCTCGGACATCCTGACCGTGCCCGACGCCATGGGGCTGGGCCTGTCGTTTGCGCTGGGTGAAGGCCCCAAGTTCGCCACTGCCGTGCGCGACGAAGCGGCAGTCGCCAAGCTCGAAGTGCCAGACATGGACAAGCTGCGCTACGTGTTCGATGCCGTCACCTCCATCCGCAAGGCCCTGAACGGCCGCGTGCCGCTGATTGGTTTTTCGGGAAGCCCCTGGACGCTGGCCTGCTACATGGTCGAAGGCGCAGGCTCTGACGACTACCGTCTGGTCAAGACCATGCTGTACCAGCGGCCCGACCTGATGCACCGCATGCTGGCGGTCAACGCCGACGCCGTGGCCGCTTACCTGAATGCGCAGATCGAAGCTGGCGCGCAGGCGGTGATGATCTTCGACAGCTGGGGCGGCGTGCTGGCCGACGCGGCTTTTCAGACCTTCAGCCTGGCCTACACGGCGCGGGTGCTGGCCCAGCTCAAACGGGAGCACGATGGCGTGAAAATACCGCGCCTGGTGTTCACCAAGGGCGGCGGTCTGTGGCTGCGGCAAATGGCCGCGCTCGACTGCGAAGTGCTGGGACTGGACTGGACCGTCAACCTCGGCCAAGCCCGCGCTTTGGTTGGCGGGCAAGTGGGCGGCCCGGGCAAGGCGCTGCAAGGCAATATCGACCCGAACGTGCTGTTTGCTCAGCCCCATCAGATTCAAACTGAAGTTGCCGCCGTGCTGGACAGCTTTGGACTGCCGCACACCGACGCAGGCACCACCGGCCCGACGCATATTTTCAACCTCGGACACGGCATCAGCCAGCACACGCCGCCCGAGAATGTGCAGACACTGGTCGAGGCCGTGCATGCACACTCCCGGCAGATGAGGAAGTCCAGCCGCTGACACACAACTCGGCGCTGGCCCCAGGCTCGCAGGCTGGGGCGCTGGCGGCCTGAGACGCTAGTCGCCTTACCCGCGCCGCCAAAGCCCGTGGGCGATCGTTCAAGGTGCAAAAATAGCCTGCCGAAGGCCAAAACGGCTGCGCTATAGCACGAATATGACGAATCGGATCATGACTTATGCACAAAATTCGTGCTGCGGCGCATCATCCTGGCCCGCGGAATGACGCACTCGCTATAAAAGCAATAGCGAAGCTAAGTCATTGATTTATAAGGAAAAGCTTTAACTGCTTTTAAAACGGGCAATCTAGTCAAGGCCTTGATTTCAAAGGCCCGCAGCACGGTCGAGCCACTCTATCAACAAAGTTATCCACAGAAAACCTGAAGAATGGCAAACACATTGTCAAATCAAGCACTTAGCGCAACAAGCGAAGGTGAGTTGACAAAAAAGCTCTGCAAGCCATGACCTACTGGTTGGGCGTTGTTGTCGCCACTCCCGCACACAGTCAGATCGCCGGACCCCTGACCTACTGCAGCGACACGGCACTTGAACCAGGGCAGCTGGTGCGCGTACCGCTGGGCAAACGGGAGGTGCTGGGCGTGGTCTGGTCGCAGGAAAGCGACAACGGCGACCTGGACCCGGCCAAGGCGCGGTCCATCACCGGCGCGCTGGAGGGCCTGGCGCCCCTGTCCGCCACTTGGCGGCAGCTGGTGGGCTTCACGGCCGCCTACTACCAGCGCTCACTCGGCGAGGTCGCCCTGGCCGCGCTACCGCCGCAATTGCGCGAGTTGAGCAGCGAGCAACTGGCCCGCCGGCTCAAGCGGCCCACGCATGCCGGCCAGGCCGGGCCGAGCCTGATCACCCTGCCCGAGTTGAGCCCACAACAAACCGTCGCCTTAGCCGAGTTCGCCAGCGCCCACCGCCCGACCCTGCTGTTTGGCGCGACCGGCAGCGGCAAGACCGAGGTCTACCTGCGCTGCGCCGCCGCCGTGCTGGCCGCCGACCCGCACGCCCAGGTGCTGGTGATGGTGCCCGAGATCAACCTCACGCCGCAGCTGCAAGCACGCTTCGAAGCGCGTTTTGCGCACCTGGGGCCCGAACGCGTGGTCGCGCTGCACAGCGGCCTGACGCCAGCGCAAAGGCTCAAAAGCTGGCTCGCAGCCCACGCGGGCCAGGCCCGGCTGATTCTGGGCACGCGCATGGCCGTGCTGGCCTCGCTGCCCAGGCTGCAACTGATCGTCGTCGACGAGGAGCACGACCCCAGCTACAAACAGCAAGAAGGCGCTCGTTACTCCGCGCGCGACCTGGCGGTCTATCGGGCGCAGCTCGAGAGCCGGAGCGCCACGGCCGCAGGCGCGCCCCAGGCCGACACCGCAGCGGCCTGCCGCGTCCTGCTCGGTTCGGCGACTCCGTCACTGGAGAGCTGGCAAGCCAGCCTGACCGGGCGCTACCAGCGCCTGCTCATGAACGAGCGTATCGGCCACAGCGGGCCGGCGCCAACCCGCCCCGCCCCCGCGCCTTTGCACGCCAAAGCTGACGAAAAAGCGCTCATCGCAGGGAGCGACCCGCAGGCTGCGGCGAGCATCGGCGTGCAGGTGGTTTTGCTGGACATGAACCACCAGCCCAGGCACGCCATCCTGGCGCCGCCGCTGCTCGAGGCCATTGCCCAGCGCATCGCGCGGGGCGAGCAGTCGATGGTGTTTCTCAACCGCCGGGGTTATGCGCCGGTGCTGGCCTGCCACGACTGCGGCTGGAAAAGCGAATGCCCGCACTGCAGCGCCTACCGGGTCTTTCACAAGCTCGATCGCACCCTGCGCTGTCACCATTGCGGCTTTACCGAACGCGTCCCCCGCGCCTGCCCAGCCTGCGGCAATGTGGACATCGCGCCCGTGGGCCGCGGCACCGAGCGACTGGAAGAGCACCTTGGCGAGCTGCTGCAAGGGATCACGCGCCCGGACGGCACGGCGCCGGTGGTCGCCCGCATCGACGCGGACAGCACGCGCTTGAAAGGCTCGCTCGAATCGCAACTGGCCAACGTCCATGCTGGCGCGGTCGATGTGCTGGTGGGCACGCAAATGATCGCCAAGGGGCACGACTTTCGCAACATCACGCTGGTGGCGGCCGTGAATCCAGACGGGGCGCTGTTTTCCAGTGATTTCAGAGCACCCGAACGGCTGTTCAGCTTGTTGATGCAGGCCGCTGGCCGCGCCGGGCGCGACGCCGCGCAAAGCCGCAACAGCCAGATGTGGGTGCAGACCTTTCACCCGCAGCATCCCCTGTTTGAAGCCCTGAAAAAGCACGACTATCCCAGCTTTGCAGCGCAGGAGCTCAAAGAACGCGAAGCCGCCGGCCTGCCGCCGTTTGGCTCCTGCGCGCTGGTGCGGGCCGAGGCGCGCACGCAGGAGATAGCGCAGGATTTTCTGGGCGCCATCACCGCGGCGGCGCAGTCAGCCCCCCTGCCTGACCTGGCGCGCGTCAGGCCCTACCCGGCCGTACCCATGACGATTCAGCGCGTGGCGAACGTGGAGCGGGCGCAAATGTTGATTGAAAGCGATTCGCGCGCCGCGCTGCAGCGCTTTTTATCAAGCTGGCAGCCGCTGATCGCCCAGACCCGCCAGCAGCCAGCGTTCAAGGCGCTCATCCGCTGGGCCATTGACGTCGATCCACTGGCCATCTGAGCCAACAAAGGGCAGCTGGATGCACCCAAGCGCGCCGCGATTGTCAACTTGCATGCAATTCAGCAGCGCAAACCAGGCAGTCAACGGCCGCTTGCAAGCTCAGCGGCCTGGCGCTCAAATCAGCAAAGCTACCGCGCCAGAAAAAGTCAAAAACGCGAACACCGTCGACCACAAGATGATGCGGGCAATGCGGCCGTTGTTGGCATCAAAACGCTCGGCCAGCAGCGACACATTGCTGGCACTGGGCAAGGCTGCCACCAGCACCATCACGGTCAGGGCGAAGGGCTGCAGTGGCACCCCGATCTGAATCGCCGCCAGCCCCACCAGCGCCACCAGCAGCGGGTGCAGCAGCAGCTTGATCAGCACCACGCCCACGTAGTCGCGCAGCGGCAGGGCTTGCGCGCTGCGACTTTGCGAGCGCGCCAGCACCGCGCCAATGGTGAACAGGGCCACCGGCGAGGCCGCATCGGCCAGCAGACCCACCGTTTGCATGACGGGTGCCGGCAGCGTCAGCCCCACGCCCGACGCCAGGGTGCCCAGCAAGATGGCCCAGGGCATAGGGTTCATGGCCACGCCCTTGAGCGCTTTTTTGGCCGCCACACCCGCACCATGGCTGCCGGCCGAGTCGAGCTGCGACAAAGCAATGCACAGCGAGCTGGTGACCACCAGATCGACCACGATCGTGACTATCGCCGGCCCGGCGGCCTGCACGCCAAGCAAAGCCACCAGCAGCGGCACCCCCATGAAACCGGTGTTCGGAAAAGCGCCCACCAGCGCGCCAAAGGCCGCATCGTTCCAGCCCACCCGGCGGTTGCGCGTGACCGTCACGGTGAAAGCCACCATCACCAGCGCGCACACCAGGTAAACCCCCAGCAAGCTGGCATCAAGCAGTTGCGGCAGCGGCGTGCTCGAGCCAAAGCGGTAGAGCATGCAGGGCAAGGCGAAATACAGCACAAAGGTATTCAAGCCAGGAATCGCCGCCTCGGGCAACAGCCCCCGACGCGCGGCCAGATAGCCGCACAACACCAGCACGAAAAATGGAAAGGTAATGAGAAGAACGCTGATCACGCCCTTATTGTCTCTTGCGCTTTGACGCTGACGTCTGCCCCCTCGGACAAAAAGCCGACGTCAATGGCTATGATTCACCGCTTTGCTTCGTCTTCATCCGCGCGCCCTGCGCCCCTGCCCGAGTTTGCCCACCGCATGTCCTCCCCCCCACCCCCCAACGCCCTGTCTGCCGGCCTGAACCTGGCCCAGCAAGAGGCCGTCAATTACATGCACGGGCCCTGCCTGGTGCTGGCCGGCGCGGGGTCGGGCAAGACGCGGGTGATCACGCACAAGATCGGGCGACTGATTCAGTCCGGCCTGAAGGCCGAGCAGATTGCGGCCATCACCTTCACCAACAAAGCCGCCGCCGAGATGCGCGAGCGCGCCAAGCAATTGATCGGCAAGAGCGCCAAGGGCGTGCTGGTGTGCACCTTTCATGCCCTGGGCGTGCGCATGCTGCGCCAGGACGGCGCCGCCCTGGGGCTCAAGCCCCAGTTCAGCATTCTGGACAGCGATGATGTGACGAGCATCATCAGGGATGCCGGCGGCAGCACCGACGCCGCCACCGCCCGCCAGTGGCAGTGGGCCATCAGCGCGTGGAAGAACCAGGGGCTCAACGCAGCGCAGGCCCTGGCCCAGGCGACCAATGACGAGGACGTCCTGCTGGCAAACATCATGGCGCGCTATGAGGAACGGCTCACGGCCTACCAGAGCGTGGACTTTGACGACCTGATCGGACTGCCGCTCAAGCTGCTCAAGGAACACGCCGAGGTGCGCGACAAATGGCAGGCAGCGCTGGGCCATGTGCTGGTTGACGAGTACCAGGACACCAACGCCACGCAGTACGAGGTACTCAAACTGCTGGTGGGCGAGCGCGGCCGCTTCACGGCGGTGGGTGACGACGACCAGTCGATCTACGGCTGGCGCGGCGCCACGCTGGACAACCTCAAAAAGCTGCCCGTGGACTACCCGCAACTCAAGGTCATCAAGCTGGAGCAAAACTACCGTTCCACCAGTGCCATCCTGCGGGCTGCCAACAACGTGATTGGCCCCAACCCCAAGCTCTTTCCCAAGACGCTGTTCAGCGAACTCGGCGAAGGCGAGCCGGTGCGCGTGGTCGATTGCGACAGCGAAGAGCACGAGGCCGACCGCGTGGTCGCGCGCATCCAGAGCCTGCGCGCCGGCGCCGAACTGCAGGCCGTGGGCGAGCAGCACAAGGAGTGGAAAGATTTCAGCGTGCTGTACCGCGCCAACCACATGGCCAAGCCCTTTGAAAAGGCCTTTCGCAAAGCGCAGATTCCGTACAAGGTCTCGGGCGGGCAGAGCTTTTTTGACCGGGCCGAGATCAAGGACCTGTGCTGCTGGATGCGCCTGCTGGTCAACAACAACGACGACCCGGCGTTCATGCGCGCGGTGACCACCCCCAAGCGCGGCATCGGACACACCACGCTGGGCGCGCTAGGAACCTTTGCCAGCCAGTACAAGCTCAGCCTGTTTGAGTCCTTGTTTTCGAATTCGCTGAGCACCGTCCTGCCGGCCAAGGCCGTCGGCTCGCTGCATGAGTTTGGCCGCTACCTCAACGACCTGGAACACCGCGCCAAGAACACCGTGGGCGCCGAAGACGCGCGCGTTTTTTTGACCGACTGGCTCAAGGAGATCGACTACGAACAGCATTTGCACGATGGTGAAGACAGCGAAAAAGTAGCCGCTGCACGCTGGACCAATGTGCTCGAGTTTTGTGACTGGATGGCGCTTCGCTGTGGCGGCCAGATCGACGACACCGCCGGCGTGACCACCGCCAGCGAACGCAAGACCATGCTCGAAGTGGTGCAGACCATCGCCTTGTTGTCGACCATCAGCGAGCGCGAGGGCGACCAAAACGTGGTGACGCTCTCGACCCTGCACGCCGCCAAGGGCCTGGAGTGGCCGCATGTGGTGCTGGCCGGCTGCGTCGAAGGCCTGCTGCCCTTCAAGCTCGAAGACGACGACGGCAGCAACACCGAGAGCATCGAGCAGCGCCTGCAGGAAGAGCGGCGCCTGATGTACGTGGGCATCACACGGGCGCAGCGCACGCTGAGCGTGAACTGGCTGCGCCGCCGCAAAAAAGGGCGCGACACGATCGCCGGCGTGCCCAGCCGCTTTATCGCTGAAATGGGCCTGGACAAAACCACAGTCAAAGAAGACCCGCGCGAAAAAATCAAGGCCTTGCGCGCCGAGTTCGCCAAGCGCGCAGCAGATGGCGCCCTGGCGCAAGCGCAAGCCGAGTCCAGGGGCAAGACCTGATGCGCTGCGGCGCTTACACGCGGCACTGGGCGCTGACCGCGCTGCAAGCCACGGCGCTCGCGGCAGGCATGCTGGGCGCAGCCTTGGCGCTGGCGCAAAGTGCAACCAACGCCAAGGCAGGGCCGGGCGCCGACTGCCCCGCCGCACGGGATGTCAGGCCGCAGCAACTCCACGGTCTTTGGTCATTGCAGTTCATCGGGGTCAACGTCAAAGCACTGCCCCCGGGGTGGCCAAGCCAGGCCACCGTGCTCCTTGAGCAGCATGCCGAATTCAGCGAAAGCCTGGGCGGAGGTGTGCGCCGCGAAATCACCAGCGTGAAAGCTGCCCTCCCCGCCGGCGCCGGCCAGTCTGCACACACAGCCATAGCGCAACTCGCCGGTGATCTCGAGGACGGGGTGCTGACGCTCGATGAGTCATCCAACGGCACCAGCATCACAGCCACCTGGAACGCCGAGATCGTTGAAGCCTCCTGCGGGCGGCAGATCAAGGGAGTCTGGCAAGACACCAGCGATCAGGCCCCAGCCGACGCGCCCGCGATTTCCTTCGTGCTGATTAAACGCAGCGGTGTTTGAACCTAAACCCGGCGCTGCAGTGCTTACTGCAGCACCGGCTCGTCTGGTAACTCGTTAGGATTGGCTGATGCGCTGTCTGGCGCCACGGCAAAGTGCTGGATCAGCAGCGCCGAGCAGACGTCAATGGCGTCGTCGAGCCCTTGCTCGTGCTGCCCCGCCTTGAAAGCGCCGCTGAGCTGACGGGCCAATTGGGGCCATTGCAGCGGATTGACGCGGGCATTCAGACCCCGGTCTGCCACGATCTCGATGGCCTGCTCCGCCAGCAGCAGGTAGATCAGCACACCGTTGTTGTGCTCGGTGTCCCAAACGCCCAGTTTCGCAAACATGGCGATGGCGCGCTGGCGTGTGACCGCCGGCACCGCCTGCTCTGATCTGACATGCCAGAGACTGCGCAGCGGTAGGCCGGCTTCGATGCAGATGCGAATCTCGCCGCTGTGCGCACGCTCGGCACCGGCCACGCGCTCAGTGATCCGCCCCAGCGCTCCAGCGCCCAGCATGCGCTCGGTATCGCTGGCGTCCAGCCACAGGTGTTTGAAGAGACGGCGGGCGCTTCGCCACGCGGCAAGAAGCTTGTCGCGGTAAGAGGACCAGGCAGTTGCTGACGACATGCGGGTTGTATCCTTGAATAACAGGCAAAGGAAGGGCGAAGGCCTGCGGACGCCTACCACCGACCCGAGGCGCCGCCGCCGCCGAAGTCACCCCCGCCGCCGCTGCGAAATCCGCCGCTGTGACCTCCACCATGGCCACCGCCCCACCCCCCTGAGCCCGCGCCCCAACTGCCACCGGAGCGTCCCGCCAGGGACGCCAGGCTGGCCACGAGCGCAAAAGCCACAGCAAGCACGGCCGCCAGACCGGCAAAAAGCAGGCTCGCGGTCAGCCACCAGGCCACCAGGCCCGCCAAAGCCCCTGTCGCCAGCGAGGCCGCCTTGCGCCCCACCAGGGCAGACAGCCAGCGAACGGCAAAGGGGACCGCCACAAACAACACGACGAGCACGTCAAGCCATGACGAATTCTTGCTGCCCCCGGCACCCCCACGGTTGCGGCTGGCTACGGGTTCGGGCAGCTTTTCACCCGAAATCAGGGCCATGAGCTGGTCCACGCCGTTGTTCAGGCCACCCGCGAAATCGCCCTCACGAAAGCTGGGCGTGATCGCTTTGTCGATCACCTGCTGCGCGGCCAAGTCGGGGATGGCACCTTCCAGCGTCTTGGCCGTGGCGATGCGCACCTGCCGGTCGTTTTTGGCCACCACCAGCAGCAGGCCATCGCCAACACCTTTTCGGCCAATTTTCCAAAGATCGCCCACGCGCTGTGTGTAGCTCATGATGTCCTCGGGCTGCGTGGTAGGCACCATCAGCACGACGATTTGCGAGCCCTTGGCTTTTTCAAACGCCGCCAGTTTGCTCTCCAGCGCCTGGCGCTGCCCCGCATTGAGCGTGCCGCTGGTGTCAATCACGCGGGCCATCAGCGGTGGGATCAGTTGCAGGCCTGGCACGCCTTGCGCGGAGGCGCCGAGATGCAAGCTGCAAAGACAAAACGTCAGGCTCAGCCACCTCCAAACGAGCCGACTCCAACGCTGCGAAGCGCCAGCGCCAGCGCCAGCGCCAGAGCCAGAGCCAGAGCCAGAGCCGGAGCCGGAGCCGGAGCCGGAGGAAAAAGCGGGCAACATACCGTGAGCGGGCTGGCGTTTATTTTTTCTCAAAGCTGACCGAAGGCGGCAAGCTGATCTGCGCCTCGTTTTGAACTGTCAGGTTGGGCTTGACCTGGTAGCCAAACACCATCGCCGTCAGGTTGTTGGGAAAGCTGCGCGTGAGCACGTTGTATTGCTGCACCGACTGGATGTAGCGGTTGCGCGCCACGGTGATTCGGTTTTCGGTGCCTTCGAGCTGAATGCGAAGGTCCTGAAAGCCCTGATTGGCCTTGAGCGTCGGGTAGTTTTCACTGACCACCAGCAGGCGCGACAGTGCCGAGCCAAGCCCTGCCTGAGCCTCCTGAAACTTTTGCATCGCTGCCGGGTCGTTGAGCGTTTCGGGCGTGACCTGCATTGACGTGGCGCGGGCGCGGGCCTCGATCACACGGGTCAGGGTGTCTTGCTCGAAAGCGGCCTCCCCCTTGACCGTGGCCACCAGATTGGGCACCAGATCGGCCCGGCGCTGGTACTGGTTGAGCACCTCGGACCAGGCTGACTTGGTCTGCTCATCCAGGCGCTGAAAGTCGTTGTAGCCGCAGCCCGCCAGTAGCAGCGCCAGCACAGCGATCCACAGGGCTTTGAAAAAACGTGAATACATAACAACCTTTCGGCAATATACCAACCCGTAACACTAACATAGACAACAACTCTGCAGGCACGTCGGACACGGCGGCACTTCGACAAACTGCCGCTGTCGAGGTGTTTAATGGCCCGTCGGCGTGGCCTAATTAGGCACATCGACGACAACGAGGCCCGCCATCCGACTTGCCCGCAAGTCTTCATCGTCCCGCACTGACACCATGCGCAAATCCAAAGTACCCACTGCCAGCCAGGGCAACGCAGATGACATCGAAGCGGCCTTTTACGAAGCACTCAATGCCGGCGATATTGACAAACTGATGGCTTGCTGGGCCGACGAGGACGACGTGGTGTGCGTGCACCCAGGCGGCCCGCGACTGGTGGGTATCGGCGTGATAAGGGCCAGCTTTGAAGCGCTGTTTACCAACGGCGTTTTACGCGCGCATGCCGAAAAAATCCGGCGCGTCGAGTCCATGGCGGCGAGTATTCACAGCGTACTCGAGCGCATCGAGATCCTCAGCGCCGAGGGTGTGGGCAACGCCTACGTGATCGCCACCAATGTCTATCACAAGACCGCCCAGGGCTGGCGCCTGGTCGCCCACCACGCCAGCCAGGGCACTACGGCCGATGTTCAGGCCTTCGCCGATGCTGCGGCCACTCTGCACTAAGAGGCATGAACTACACAGCGCCCTGGTGGCTGCCTGGCGGCAATTTGCAAACCATCTGGGCAGCGCTTTGCGCACAGCGCTTTGAAGGCGCCCCCCCCACTTTTCGCAGGGAACGCTGGACCACGCCCGACCAGGACTTCGTCGACGTGGACTGGCTTGACGAGCCCAGCGATCCGGCTGCTCAGACGCCTGGGGATGGTGCGAGCCGACCTCTGCTGGTGCTGTTTCATGGGCTGGAAGGCTCCTCGGCCAGTCACTATGCGCAGGCCTTTGCGCATGTGGCGCGCACGCGCGGCTGGGCCTTTGCCGTGCCGCACTTTCGGGGCTGCTCGGGCCAGATGAATCTGGCACCCAGGGCCTACCACTCGGGGGACTTCGCCGAAATCGACTGGATGCTGCGCCGCTTCAACGCGGCCCATGACGGACCAGTGCTGGCCGCGGGCGTGTCACTAGGAGGCAACGCCCTGATGCGCTGGGCGGCCGAAATGGGCGAGTCGGCAAGCCGCTACACCCATGCCGTGGCATCGATCTGCTCGCCGCTGGACCTCGCCGCCGGTGGGCGGGCGATCGGAAGGGGCTTTAATCGCCTGGTCTATACCCGCATGTTTTTACGCACGATGGTCCCCAAAGCCTTGGCCAAGCTGGATCAGCACCCCGGGCTGTTTGAACGCGAGGCCATGCTCGGGGCGCGCGATCTGTACACCTTCGACAACGTGTTCACAGCGCCCGTGCACGGATTTGCCAGCACCGACGACTACTGGGCGAGGGCCTCCGCCAAGCCGGGCATGCGCCAGATCCGGATACCCGCCCTGGCACTGAACGCCGGCAACGATCCCTTCGTACCCGGCGCCAGCTTGCCGCAAGTCGGTGAAGTCAGCGCGCACGTCACGCTATGGCAGCCCGGCGAAGGCGGACATGTTGGATTCCCCGCCGCTTCGCCCGATCATGGCTGGCCACGCACCCACGCGCTGCACATGCCGGACGCGGTCGCCGACTACCTGGCGCAGCATCTTTAACCCAAATCCGGCTGCAGTTGAACGCGGCCGAGGGGCTGAGGAGGCAGGTCGCTGGCCTGACGGGAGTACCGGCCGGGCGCCATGCCCGACTGTGGCGAGTCACAACGCCAGCTGAGTCAAAATAAGCGCCTGCTCCACGCTTTTGGGGCACCCCACCGAAGAGACCTGATGGACGATATCGTTAAAGCTGCCCTGGCCAAATGGCCCAACGTGCCTGACTGCTACGGCTGGCTGGGGCTGGACGCGCGCGGCAATTGGTACATGCGCGACGACGCCGCCCAGGCAGCAGGCCCCTTTGCGTCGGGCACGGTCGTCAGCAAAGGCTCGCTGCTCAAGCATGAAAAACTGATCGACTTCATCCAGCGCAACTACGAGCACGACGCGGCAGGACGCTGGTTTTTTCAAAACGGCCCGCAGCGCGTCTATGTCGAGCTGGAAGCCACACCGCTGATCTGGCGCGTCAACGCCGACTTGTCCATTCAAGCCCACACCGGGCAGGCCGGCCGCCTGCAGCGTAGCTTCACGGACGAGCACGGCCGGCTCTACCTGGAAGCCGAGTCAGGCTTTGGGCTGGTTCACACCCAGGACATGACCCATGCCGCCGACGCCGTCGAGCAGGGCCTGTGGGTGCCACAGCCCATGGCAACGCGCGAACTACCCCAGCGCTTTGGCTACGTTCGCAGCCCAGCCCAACAGCGCCCGACGGCCCAGTCCTCAGCCGGTGGCGCACAGACGCCCTGATGGGTGATCCCTGACGTGTGCTCAAGCGAACAACGAGCGAGCGCAAAAAAGCCGGGCGAGCCCGGCTTTTTTTGATCGGCAGTCCCGGCGCCAAAGCCAGGCTAAAAGCGATTTATTTGGCAGGTGCCACTGCGGCTGGCGCAGCCGGCTCGGGAAGCTTGCCACCCGCCTGGTTGGCCATGTAGACCACGGCACGGCCGATTTCAAGGTCTTCAAAATCACCACCGCCTTGCGCGCCCATAGCGTTCTTACCTTTGAGCGCAGAGGTCCACAGCGCGTCAAAACCGGTCTTGAGACGAGGCGCCCAGGCAGCCACATCGCCCAACTTGGGCGCGCCGGCAGCACCGACCGCGTGGCAGGCAGCGCACTGGGCGGTGTAGACCTCCAGGCCAGTTTTGAGCGTGCGATTGGCATCGCGAATTTCCACCGTGCCAACTTTTTGAATCCGCTGGGCCACAGCCTTTTCGGTATTGCTGGCACCGGCAGACGGTTTGTTGTCAGAGGTGACGTAATACACCAGCGCAATGATGCCGAAGATGGGAATCACGAACGAATAAAACACCGCCAGCAGCAACTGCTTGGGGGTCTTGATTGGGCCGGTGTGGTCTTCTTCGTGGGCCGAAGTGTGGTCGTTAGCGCTCATGGCGTCCTCAAAAGCTGGATATCAGGGGCTTGCCGGGCAGTTGCATGGCAGCCAATGATTATAGCCGCGGCCCCCCGGCACTTCGGTCCCTTGTTCAAGGGCACTGCTAGAATGACGACAGTTCCTCAAGCAGGGGCTCATGTTCAATGACCAAGGCCTCACGCGCCAGTTCCGGGCATGTTCCAGCGTTGCGGCTGTAGCTCAGTGGATAGAGTATTGGCCTCCGAAGCCAAGGGTCGTGGGTTCGATCCCCGCCAGCCGCACCAAACGTAACTTCGCCATCCTTCGTGATGGCGTTTTTATGGCTGCAAGACCGCTGCTTTTATTGAGGAAATCTCCGCTGGTGCCAACGTCGTCCTTCGCCATTGACCGCCTTGCAGCGGAAAGTTCCAGGGGTTGCGCGAGGGGTTTGATGCCAAAACGCGCAATACCAAACCCCTCGAAATGCATAAAAGCCAGGTCGGACTAGGGTTTGCGGTGGCGGGATAGGGCAACATTTGCTTGCTCCCGCGCTCGGTGTTCGCGCGCGGAGCGTTCGGTGTTGCTGAGAAGTCTGCCCCGCTATGCGTACTGGCGCTTACATATCGACCGGGGGCAGGCAGGGCGACTACAGACCCGCCTCATGAAGCAAAGACGAAGGCTTCACTTTGAGCACTTTTGAAATCTTGCAGAGATTCATGATCGTGAGATTGTGTTCGCCCCTCTCAATACCACCCATGTAGCTTCGATCGATTTCGGCATCAGCTGCGATAGCCTCCTGTGAAAGTCCTGCCTGCTTTCGTGCATTCCGAATGGCAGTCCCCAAGGAAACCAGTTCCTTATTGCCTGCGAATTTTGGGGACGGCTTTGCCATCCGGAGATGCTCGGTGGTTGACGCCTTTAGTACCACGGGAGACAATACCCAAAAGCTGCTGTACCAGCGGTCAAAGGGCGTAATTTGTCTTACTTGGACTCGCAGTTCCAGCGATTCTGGTTGCGATGTGGTGATGATCACATTCACCCGGATGACAAGCCGTTCTTTGACTACGACGCACAGCATGGTCGCATCGCATTGATTCTGCACTTGGCAGAGGGCGCCATTGGCCCGGTGACGGCCACCAGCGCATTGCGTGCAGCCGCCTGGTGCGAGTATCTGACCGGCCATGCACGACGCATTTATGGGCTGGTGGAGGCCGCCAAAGTGACCACGGCCCGCATGGTCAGCCGTCGACTGGCCGAGGGGAAGCTGAGTGACGGCTTTACCGTGCGGGATCTGGTGCGCAAGCAATGGTCCGGCGTCATCACCACCCTGCAGGCCGAAACCGCCTTGGCCATTCTGGAGGAAAACGGCCATGTGCAAAGCCAAGACGGCATCAACACGCTGGGCAGGCCGACTGTCCGCTATGACATCAACCCTCAAATCAAGGGGGTGGAGCGGTGATTACCTGGGCAGAACGCGCAAAGGCAGCAACCGCACAAAACGGCCAGATCGGTACAGCCAAAACTGACGAAACACATATTTCGAGACTTACGTCAGTTTTGGCAGTGCCGCCCCCAGCCATATTGGGAAAACACGATTTTGCAATTGG
>CAIMVC010000191.1 GCA_903844825.1 uncultured Burkholderiales bacterium
GGGGATGTGGCCCCCACGCTTGCCACTTCGTGTGCTGCGCTGCCCCCCGAGGGGGCGCTGTTTTCCTCGGGGCGGCCCTTCGGAAAACTGTCGGCCCCCACCCTGGAGGCGGTGCGGTGGTAGAGCGTCGGCCTTGGCTCAAGTTGCTGGCGCATGCGGTGATGATCGCCGGTCTGTTTGTCGTGGCGTTTCCCTTGTATCTGGCTTTTGTCGCGTCCACCCATTCGGCCCAGGAGATTGTGCAAACGCCGATGCCGCTGCTGCCGGGTTCGCATTTTTGGGAGACCTACCGGACGGCGCTGATCGGTCGTGACGTCAGTGCCGGGTCCGGAGCGCCGGTGGCGCGCATGATGTGGGTCAGTCTGGTCACGGCGCTGGTGATTACCTTTGGCAAGATCACGATATCGCTGTTGTCGGCCTTTGCTATCGTTTACTTTCGCTTTCCGTTGCGCCAGTTCTTCTTCTGGATGATTTTCATCACCTTGATGCTACCGGTCGAAGTCAGAATTGGCCCGACCTACCAGGTGGTCGCTGATTTGGGTTTGCTCAACACCTATGCCGGCCTGACCGTGCCGCTGATTGCCTCGGCGACTGCAACCTTTTTGTTCCGCCAGTTTTTTCTGACCGTGCCGGATGAACTGGTCGAGGCTGCCCGCATGGACGGTGCCGGCCCCATGCGCTTTTTATGGGACATCCTGCTGCCCCTGTCGAAGACATCAATGGCCGCACTTTTTGTGATTCAGTTCATCTATGGCTGGAACCAGTACCTCTGGCCCCTGCTGGCCACGACCAGCGAGGATATGTACCCGGTGGTCATTGGCATCAAACGCATGATCGCCGGCGGAGATGCGGCCAATGAGTGGAATGTCGTCATGGCTACGGCCCTGCTGGCCATGCTGCCGCCCGCCGTTGTGGTGGTGCTGATGCAAAAATGGTTCGTCAAGGGCCTGGTCGACACCGAGAAATAAGCCTTTAAAGAAAACCCTCATGGCATCCATTTCCCTGAATCAGGTCACCAAGACCTATGGCAGCGGCAAGCAGGCGTTGCAGGTCCTGCATGGCGTGACGGCCGACATCAAGGACCGGGAGTTCATCGTCATCGTCGGGCCTTCCGGCTGCGGCAAGTCGACCTTGCTGCGCATGGTGGCGGGCCTGGAAGAAATCAGCAGTGGGACGATCTCGATTGGCGAGCGCGTGGTCAACGACCTGGAGCCCTCGGAGCGCGACATCGCCATGGTCTTTCAGAACTACGCGCTGTACCCCCACATGAGTGTGTTTGACAACATGGCCTACGGCCTGAAGATTGCCAAGGTACCTAAGGACGAGATTCGCATACGGGTCGAGCGCGCTGCCCGGATTCTGGAACTCGGCCAGTTGCTCGATCGCAAACCCCGGGCACTGTCGGGCGGTCAGCGCCAGCGAGTAGCCATGGGGCGCGCCATCGTGCGGCAACCGCAAGTTTTTTTGTTTGACGAGCCCCTGTCCAACCTGGACGCCAAGTTGCGGGTGCAAACCCGCCTCGAAATCCAGAAACTGCACCGGGACCTGGGCATCACGGCGCTGTTCGTCACACATGACCAGGTCGAGGCGATGACGCTGGCCGAGCGCATGATCGTCATGAATGCCGGACGCATGGAACAGTTTGGCACGCCCGAGGAGGTCTACAACCGTCCGGCCACGACTTTTGTGGCGAGCTTCATGGGCTCACCCCCCATGAACCTGCTCAGGAAAGCGCCCAACACAGCTTTCGGCGGACCGGCGGGTGCGATTCTGGGCATTCGACCAGAGCATTTACACATCACGCCCGACGGCTGGGACGTGCAGGTCGAAACCCTCGAGATGCTGGGTGCCGAGCGCCTGGTCTACTGCCGCTACGGGGACGAACACCTGATCGTGCGCACCGAAGAAAGTCAGGCAGCCCCCCAACCGGGCAGCCTGATCCGGGTGACGCCCAAGAGCGATCGGCTGCACTGGTTTGACGCGGCCACGGGCCACAGGCTTGGCGTATGAACGCCTGGCCCTACCCGAACTGGATTGCTCACCGCGGCGCCGGCAAACTGGCACCCGAAAACACCCTGGCCGCCTTTCGCCTGGGCGCGCAGCATGGATACCGCATGTTCGAATGCGACGTCAAACTCAGCGCTGATGGCCTGCCCTTCTTGCTGCACGACGCCACGCTGGACCGCACCACCAATGGCCGGGGCCCGGCCAACACGCAGAACTGGAACGATTTGGCAGCGCTGGACGCCGGTAGCTGGCACTCGCCCGATTTTGCTGGTGAGTCACTGCCCAGTCTGCAGACGCTGGCCGAGTTTTGCCTGAGCCAAGGCCTCCTGCTCAATATCGAGATCAAACCCTCGCCCGGTCAGGAAAGCCAGACCGGAACCGTGGTGGCCAATACAGCGGCGTGCCTTTGGCAAAACGCAGACGTGCCGCCGCTGCTGAGTTCTTTCTCGCCTGACGCTCTGGCTGCAGCGAAAGCGGCGCAGCCGCAATTGCCGCGCGGACTTTTACTGGACAGCCTGCGCCCGGGCTGGCTGGACTGTGCCATCGCGTTGGGTTGCCAGACCGTGATCTGCAATCACAAGCTATGGACCCCGCGCACGGTCAGCCAGGTTCATGACGCGGGCATGCGGGCGCTAAGCTACACCGTCAACGATGAGGCCAGCGCACAAAAGCTCATCGAGATGGGTACCGACGGCATCATCACCGATGCTGTCGACCAGTTCCAGCCCGACCGGGCGGGTGAGTCTCAGACCTTCCAGGCGCGCCGCAAGACGAACTGATAGACGGCCGACACCAGCACCAGCGCCGCATAAGTCAGCAGCTTTCCGTCGGCACGAAAAATTGCCAGACCACCGACCAAAACGACCAGGTTGAGTGCGAACCCCAGCAAAAATGGTTTGATAAAGCCTGGCAGCATCGGCCTTGTCCGTGAAAAACCCGGCAGCCAGGCGGACACGGCCGTCATGATCAATGCCACGGCCGCCGCCGGCGCGATCAGGTTGAGCAGATGAATCAAAAGCAGATAGGGGGTCATGTCTGGTCACTGTTGTAAGGCCGCCGCAGGCATCCATTAGAGCCGAAACAGGAGCGATCACCGAGCGCCGCCCCCCCTGGTTCGGGCGTGCTGCCATGGGAGCCCGATTCAGAGATTGCCGATCCCCGCCGTGTAAATTTATAATGACACTATGTCAGTCTGGGCCTTAGGCTTAAATCATCACACGGCACCGCTGGATTTACGGGGGCGCTTTGCCTTTGCCATCGACCAGATTGAGCCCACGCTCAGGGGTTTGCGCTCGTCGCTGTCGCGCCAGCCCGAGGCCACGCTTTTATCCACCTGCAACCGCACCGAGATTTATTGTGCGGGAGAGCGAGCCGATCTGGAAAATACCCTGCAATGGCTGGCGCGCAACGGCGGCGTTTCAGCCGACATGCTGCGCACGCACGCCTACACCCTGCATGACGGCGATGCCGCCCGGCACGCGTTCCGGGTGGCCAGCGGGCTGGACTCCATGGTGCTCGGCGAGCCCCAGATCCTGGGGCAAATGAAGGACGCCGTGCGAGCCGCCGAAGATGCGGGCGCCATGGGAACCACGCTGCACCAATTGTTTCAACGTTCGTTTTCCGTGGCCAAGGAAGTACGCAGCAACACCGAGGTGGGGGCGCACAGCATCAGCATGGCGGCCGCTGCGGTGCGGCTGGCCGGTCAGCTGTTTGAGGATCTGGCCCAGATCAAAGTACTGTTTGTGGGGGCTGGCGAAATGATCGACCTGGCCGTCACGCACTTTGCGGCCAAAAATCCGAAATCCCTGGCCATTGCCAATCGAACACTCGAGCGCGGCGAAAAGCTGGCCAGTCGTTTTGGCGCCGAAGTCATGCCACTGGCAGACCTGCCCAGCCGACTGCATGAATTTGACGCCGTCATCAGTTGCACGGCCAGCACGCTGCCCTTGATTGGGCTGGGGGCGGTCGAGCGCGCTCTCAAGCTGCGCCGCCATCGGCCCATGTTCATGGTCGATCTGGCCGTTCCGCGTGACATTGAGCCGGAGGTCAAGGCCCTCGAAGACGTCTACCTCTACACCGTCGACGATCTGGCCAAGGTGGTGCAAACCGGTAAGGACAACCGACAGGCAGCGGTGGCAGAGGCCGAGGTCATCATTGAGGCGGGCGTGCACAACTTTCTGCATTGGCTCAATCAGCGTTCTAGCGTGCCGCTGATTCAGCAATTGAACGCCCAGGCAGACGAATGGCGTGCCATGGAGTTGGCGCGGGCCAGGAAGATGCTGGCAAAAGGCGACAGCGTAGACGCCGTGCTGGAGGCCTTGTCACGCGGTCTGACCCAGAAAATGCTGCACGGCGCCATGGCCGAACTGCATGCCAGCGACGCAGAGAGCCGCGAGAGCACGGCCCACACCGTGTCACGGATGTTTTTGCGCGGCAACCCGCCCAAAGAGCACAACGGCCGTTAGCGCTGCCAGGCGCCTGACACCAGCGGGATGGTCGCTGCGGCCAGCCCTGGCCCGTTGCCATTTTCAATACCTTGCCTCGCACCGTCCGCCATAAAGGCAAGGGAACGCCTCCCAGCCCGCGGGGCCACCGACCCGACTTTTTTTCGAATCGTTCCTGATGAAACCTTTTCTCCGTCAAACCCTGGAACGCCAGATCCTGCGCTTGCAAGAGCTCGATGCCTTGCTGTCAGCCAGCGACGTGGTCAGCGACATGGACCGCTTTCGCAAGCTCACACGAGAGCACGCGGAAGCGTCTGTCGTGGTAGCCCAGTACCAGCGCCTGACCGCCCGCGAAGCCGACTTGATCAGCGCCCAAGCGATGCTGACCGAGTCCGGCGGCGACCCCGAAATGGCCCAGATGGCGGAGGAAGAAATAGCACAGGCCAAGGCCGACATCGCCAGGCTGGATGAAGCGCTGCAACTGATGCTGATCCCCAAGGACCCGGATGATGTGCGGCCAGCCTTCGTTGAAATTCGGGCCGGGACCGGGGGCGACGAATCCGCCTTGTTTGCCGGCGACCTCTTTCGCATGTACACCCGCTACGCCGAGCGCTGCGGCTGGCGCACTGAAATCATCAGCGAATCCGCCTCCGAGCTCGGTGGCTACAAGGAGGTCGTGGTGCGCATCGAAGGGGCCCCCGATGCCCTGGGCGTCGGGGTCTACGGCAAGCTGCGCTTTGAGTCCGGCGGTCACCGCGTGCAGCGCGTGCCGGCCACGGAAACGCAAGGTCGCATCCACACCAGTGCTTGCACCGTCGCCGTGCTGCCCGAGCCCGACGAAACCGTGGCCATTCAGATCAACCCGGCCGACCTGCGCATTGACACCTACCGCGCCAGCGGCGCCGGCGGGCAGCACATCAACAAGACTGACTCGGCGGTGCGCATTACCCATTTGCCCACGGGCATCGTGGCCGAATGCCAGGAAGGCCGCAGTCAGCATGGCAACAAGGCCCAGGCGCTGAAGGTGCTCACGGCTCGCATTCATGAAAAGGACCGCTCCGAGCGGGCGGCCAAAGATGCGGCCATGCGCAAAGGCCTGATCGGCAGCGGCGACCGCAGCGACCGCATCCGCACCTACAACTTCCCGCAAGGGCGCCTGACCGATCACCGCATCAACCTGACGCTCTACAAGCTGGCCATCATCATGGAAGGTGATCTGGACGACGTGATCACTGCTTTGCAGGTGGCGCGTGGCGCCGAGCAGTTGGCCGAGCTCGAGGGCAGCAACGCGTGATGCCCGAGTCACCGCCAGTAGCTGGCATCAGCGTGGCTCAAGCGCTGGCAGCGGCCCGGGCCCTCGGCGTTGAGGCGCTGGACGCGCAACTGCTGCTGCTGGAAGTACTGGGCCGCTCGCCCACCGAGCGAGCCTGGCTGCACGCACACGACACCGATACCGTGCCGGCGGCGCTGGCGCAGGCCTATCTTAAACACTGCCGACGGCGCGCCCACGGCGAGCCACTGGCCTACCTCGTGGGCAGCAAGGAGTTCTTTGGGCTGTCGCTGCGAGTCGATGCCCGGGTCTTGGTTCCTCGCCCCGACACGGAGACCCTGGTGGAGTGGGCCCTGGACCTGCTGCCAACCGATGGGCCGGCTCGGGTGCTCGATCTGGGCACCGGCAGTGGAGCGATTGCACTGGCGCTTCAGCACAGCCGGCCCGCACTGCAGGTCCAGGCGGTTGACGCCAGCCATGATGCGCTTGCCGTGGCCCAGGCCAATGCGCAGCGGCTGGGTCTGCGCGTGGACTTCCGGCACGGCCATTGGCTCGACGCGGTGGAGGGGCGCTTTGACCTGATCGCCAGCAATCCGCCCTATATTGCCGAGGCTGATCCCCATCTGGAGGCGCTTCGGCACGAACCCCTTGAGGCGCTCACCGCGGGCGCCGACGGCCTGGACGACATCCGCCAGATCATTGACCGTAGCAGGGATCACTTGGCCGAGGGCGGATGGCTGCTGCTTGAACACGGCTACGACCAAGCGGGGGCCGTGCGGCAACTGATGACGGCTGCAGGGTTTGACCCGGTTCAAAGCCGGAACGACCTGGCGCAAATTGAACGTTGCTGCGCGGGGCAATGGCGAGGACGCAAAACAATCGCGCTAAAAGCGTCCGATAATGCGAACTAGGCCTAACCGCAGCGTTTTGCAGCGCCTGCGAGAACCCTTTGTTGACGCTGTGGCCCGACGCACGGACCTAGCAGCACCCATCACTACCAGGAGCCCTTGAACATGAGCGATTCTCAGCAACGCATTGACCAGATCGTCAAATCCAGCGACGTGGTGCTTTTCATGAAAGGCACGGCCCAATTTCCGATGTGTGGCTTCTCTGGCAAGGCGATCCAGCTTCTCAAGGCCTGTGGCGTGACCAAGCCAGCCACGGTGAACGTCCTCGAGGACGACGGTATTCGCCAAGGCATCAAGGAATACAGCAACTGGCCGACCATCCCCCAGTTGTATGTCAAGGGTGAATTCGTGGGCGGCTCGGACATCATGATGGAGATGTACGAGAACGGTGAACTCCAGCAAATCCTGGGCGCACCCTCAGCCTGAGACCCAGCAGGCGCCAGCGCCGGCGCCCATCGGTAGCGCCTTAGTCGGTGTAACCGGTACAGGCGCCCGCGTTGACCCGGCCCTTGCATTCGCGCTTGAGGCGGGCTGAGCGCTCTGTCACCGTCTCCTGCGAACTGCGCGGCATTTCCAGCGTGCTCTTCTTTGGCTTGGCGGCCTTGGCGCCTTTTTTGCTCGAAGCCGGTTTTTTTACGCTTTGGGACTGTCCGCCGTCTTGGGCGGCAGCAAGCTTGTCGGAACCCTCTGCGGCCCATGCCGATGTCAGGGTCAGGCCGGCGGCGGCAATGAGTGCCGCCGCGAAATACCCTGGAAAAGTGACCATGTGCACCTCCTGAAAGCGCGCTGCAAAATGCTGACGCGCCTGGGTTAAACCCTCAACGACTCGCTACTGCAGTTTCGCATCGCCAAACACCTGATCATCCGGCGGTGCCTCGGTGGGCAGACGAAAACTCTCACTGGCCCAGGCGCCAAGGTCCATGTTTTTGCAACGTTCGCTGCAAAAGGGCCTGAAGGCATTGGCGGGCCCGTACACGCTCTTGCCGCCGCAGCAGGGGCAAGTGACGATTCGGGTCTCGGTCGCTGTTCTCATGATCAGGAATCACTTTAAAAAAGCTTTCGTCCGCCGCCGACCTGACATTCAGGCGCACAGGGTGAGTTCGAAGTGCGCATCGTCGGTAGCGCCGCGCAGGCGCGCCTCGTCTTCCATGCGCATCAGACGAACCGAGACCATGAGGCGATTGCCGCTGATTTCGGGAATCAGGCCCCAAGCGGGATTGATCTGCAGTCGCAACAGCTGAAAGGTGCGGCCTTGCGGCAGGCTCTGCTGGTATTGACCGCCCGAGGCCAGCACTTTTTGCGGCGTCCCTGAATCGCGCAGCAGTTTGAGCAAGACCCGGACCGCATCAGCCAAGGGCAGCAAGGTGCGGATCCAGCGGTTCAGATCATCCCGACGATGACGAGGATCCAGGTGCTGCCAGGCGTAGTAGGCCGGCAAATCAAATTCACAGGTGCCGCCTGGAATGGCCGCTCGGCTGCGAATGCTCATGAGCCAGTCATTGTCGGCCAGCGACTGACCCGCCTTGCCGGCGGACCCGTTCAGGGCCGCGAAGTAAGCATCCAGCTCCGAGGTGACCTCGTCTAAGGCCGCCTCTGAAATCGCCGGATTGCCGCGGTAAGCATTGAGCACATGCTTTTGCTTTTCCAGATCCTTGAGGACGTCGGTCTTGAGCTCGGCACGAGCGGCTACATCCATGATCTCGAAAATCGTGGTGATCGCGAAGTGATGGTCTATGGGGTGTTCGCGACCCGCCAGCTCAAGCAGCCGGCTGAACAGGTGCTCGAGCCGCAGGTAGGTGCGGATGCGCTCATTGAAGGGATACTCGTAAAGAATCACAGCGGTATCTTTGTCGGCTGGGGCCACAGACTTTGTGGCAGCTCCCGCATCATAGCCCGAAGCGACGGCCCGCCTGCCCCACCAGCACCGCCAGTTCGTCAAGGGATGCGGTCTCGTTGTAGATGCACATATCGGCGGCAGCCAGGCGCCGGGCACGGGTAGCCTGGGCGTCGAGTACCTTGTGCACGGCCTCGCGTGTCCAGCCGCTGCGCGCCATGACGCGGGCGATCTGCATCTCTGCAGTGCAATCGACCACCAGCACGGCATGCAGTTGCTGGCGCCAGCGGCCGGACTCGACCAGCAAAGGCACATCGAACACGATGCAAGGGGCCTGCGCCGACTGCGCCAGATCGGTCTGACGCCGTGTCTCTTGCGTGATGAGCGGATGAACAATAGCTTCGAGCTGCTGGCGAGCCGCTGGCTGGGTAAACACCAGTTGGCGCATCGCATCGCGATTGAGCCCACCGTCTGCTGCGACAAACGCAGCGCCAAAGGTCTCGGCAATGGCCGGCATGGCCGCGCCGCCTGCCGCCGTCAGGGCGCGCGAGATGGCATCGGCATCGACGACGACTGCGCCACGATCGGCCAGCATTCGGGCCACCGTGCTTTTTCCGCTGCCAATGCCGCCCGTCAGCCCCAGGCGTTTGGGCAATGATGTTGATCTTTGCATGCGTTAAAAACCGACAGCTAAAAGCAGGAACTCCGGACCCAGGACCAGAGCCGTGGCGCCTGCGGCCGCCAGGAAAGGACCAAAGGGCAAATGCCCGTCCGGCCCCAGTCTGCCATAAAACTTCAGACCCAGTCCGACCGCAGCGCCCAGCACCGAAGCCATCAGGATGACGGGCAGAAGAGCGGTCCATCCCAGCCACGCACCGAGCGCCGCCAGCAACTTGAAGTCGCCATAACCCATGCCCTCTTTGCCCGTGACCCACTTAAACCCCTGGTAGACCAGCCAGAGAGAGACATAGCCGGCCACAGCACCCCAGAGGGCATCATTCAAACTGACGGCGGGGTTCCAATGCAGGCCCGCCATGACCAGACCGCCCCACACCAGCGGCAAAGTAATCTCGTCGGGCAGCAATGTGGTATCCCAGTCAATCACGGCCAGCGTCAGCAGCGCCGAGCCAAAGCCACACCAGGCCAGCGCTGCGAGCGAGACGCCCCAGCGCCCGACACAGTAAGCAAATACCAGCCCGGTTGCCAACTCCACCAGGGGGTAGCGCGGGCTGACACGGACCCCGCAGGCTGCGCAGCGCCCGCGCAGGCGCAGGTAACTCACCACCGGAATGTTCTCATGCCAGGCTATCGGGTGCCCGCACGATGGGCAGTGCGATCCTGGCAGCAGCAGGTTGAAAGCCGGCTTCTCATCAGGACCAGCGGCCTGGCCTTGAAGTTCGGCGCAGTCCCGCGCCCACTGGCGTTCCATCATGCGCGGTAGCCGGTAGATGACCACATTGAGAAAGCTGCCGATGACCAGGCCAACGACCGCAGCGATGACTGAAAGGTAGTCAGCCGATAAAAAGGTAAGCATCAGGTAATTTGACCCAGTTTGAAGATCGGCAGGTACATGGCCACCACGATACCGCCAATCACCACCCCCAAAAACACGATGATGACAGGCTCCAGCAAGCTCGACAGACCTGCCACCTGGTCATCGACCTCGCCTTCGTAGAGCTCGGCGACCTTGGCGAGCATGGCGTCGAGCGAGCCTGACTCCTCGCCCACGGCGCACATTTGCAGCAGCATCGAAGGAAACAGCTGGACCGATTCCATGGCCGCGTTCAGGCTGCTGCCGCGGGCCACCTCGTCACGAATTCGCCGGGTGGCGTGGGCATAAACGACATTGCCTGCAGCGCCCACCACCGAGTCGAGCGCGTCAATGAGTGGCACACCCGCGGCAAACAGCGTGGACAGCGTGCGGGACCAGCGCGCCAAGCAGGCTTTGTGGATGAGCACGCCGAACAGGGGCAGCCTGAGCAGATAGCGGTCGACCGATTCGCGCAGGCCCTGGCTGCGCCTGAAAGTGCGCGCCAGTGCGAACAGTCCCCCCGCCAGCACGGCCAACAAGACCAGTCCGTAAGACACCAAGAACTCGCTCAGAGCCAGCACCAGCAGAGTCGCCGCGGGCAGCTCTGCCCCAAAAGATGCAAAGACACTCTTAAAAGAGGGCACTACAAACACCATGATCACCGCAACGACCACCAGCGCCACGGCCACCACGGCAGCCGGGTACATCAGGGCGGACCGGACCCTGGATTTGAGGGTTTCGGTCTTTTCCATGTAGGTGGCCAGCCGTTCGAGCAGCGTATCGAGCATGCCGGCCGTCTCGCCGGCGGCCACGAGGTCGCAGTACATGGCCGGAAAATGCAACGGATGCCGCGCAAAGGCCGCACTAAGCTCCCGGCCGGTTTCGATATCGGTTCTGACCTGGTCCAGCAGACGCGCCACCGCCTGGTTTGAATGCCCCTGGCCGACGATATGAAAGGATTGAAGCAAGGGCACGCCCGCTTTAAGCAAGGTTGCAAGCTGACGAGTCACGATCGCGATATCGCGCGGCCCGATGCGCCTGGCGCGCGGAAGTTTGGCCCGCTGCACCCGAAGCGCCAGCAAGCCCTGCCGGCGCAGGCCTGCGCGCACCTGATTCTCGCCCGCCGCGCGGACTTGACCTCGTACCAGCCGCCCCCGGATATCGCGGCCCTGCCAGTCGAATAAAAACTCATCAATTGCGTCGACATCACGGGAATCGGCTGGGTCTTCGCGCCCTGTCGTCAACGCCGCGTACCAGGGTGGCTTACTCATTGGTGCAGTTGACAATTTCTTCGAGCGACGTCAAGCCCAGTCTAACTTTATGCAAACCGGACTGACGCAAACTGCGAACGCCCTCCCTGGCCGCCTGCGCGGCAATTTCAGTGGCACTGCCATCGCGCAAGATGATGTGCTGAATTGCCTCGGTCACGGGCATCACCTGGTAGACGCCGACGCGGCCCTGGTAGCCCAGGTGGCAGCGCGGGCAGCCGACGGCCCGATACGGCTGCCAGGGGCTGTCGAAATCGCCTGCATCGAAACCGGCTTGCAGCAAAGTGTCCCGTGACAGCTCGGCCACGGCCTTGCAATGGCTGCACAGACGGCGCACCAGGCGCTGCGCGGTAATCAGAACGACGCTGGAGGCAATATTAAAGGGCGCCACGCCCATGTTGCGCAGGCGTGTCAGCGTGGTGGGCGCGTCGTTGGTGTGCAGGGTCGAGAGCACCAGGTGGCCTGTCTGAGCGGCTTTGATGGACATGTCCGCCGTTTCAAGATCGCGGATTTCTCCCACCATGATCACGTCCGGGTCCTGCCGCAAAAAAGCGCGTAGCGCCACGGCAAAGGTCAAGCCGGCTTTTTCATTGACGTTGACCTGGTTGATGCCAGGCAGATTGATTTCTGACGGATCTTCCGCCGTTGAGATGTTGACGCCCGGCTGGTTGAGCAAGTTCAGGCAGGTGTACAGCGACACCGTCTTGCCCGATCCGGTCGGCCCGGTGACCAGCACCATGCCATAGGGTCGCCTGACCGCCTGCAGCAAGCGGGCCTTCTCGTCGGGTTCATAGCCCAGCGCGTCAATGCCGAACCTGATGCTGCCCGGGTCGAGGACTCGCACGACAATTTTTTCGCCAAACAAGGTCGGCAGCGTGCTGACCCGAAAGTCAATCATGCGCTCGGAGCCGACCTTCAAACGCATACGGCCATCCTGGGGTATGCGCTTTTCCGAGATATCGAGCCGCGACAAAATCTTGATCCGGGAAGCCAGACGATCCTTGACGGCCAAAGGTGGGCTCGACATCTCCCGCAACTCGCCATCAATACGAAAACGCACGCGATAGCCCGTTTCGTAGGGCTCAAAGTGCAAGTCCGAGGCGCCCATACGATATGCATCGGTCAACATCTTCTGCAAAAAGCGCACCACCGGTGCATCTTCAATTTGTGCCCGATTTGCATCGACCACCCCTAAACCCACGGCGGGAATATCCAGATCGCCCGCACCGAATTGAAATAAATCGGCCATGCGAGTCTCCGGCAATCTCGAGGGCTGCGGGCTGGAAGCAAGAAAGCGCGATAGTTTGTCGCATTCAACGATGACCCAATCCACTGCCATTTTGGCCTGGGCACGAATATATTCCGCACAAGAGGGATCAGGCACATCGTCAATCCCGATCGTCAATCGATTGGCCTGCTTATTCAACACAATCAGCCGATGAGTCCGGCATATCGCAGGCGCCAGCACACCCTGGGGCAATAAGTCAGCCTGTACCGTGTCGAGGTCAAGAAAGGGAAGGGAAAAGGCCGACGACAAGGTCTGCGCTATCACCGAGCTAGTCAGCTTTCCGGAGTCCGTTAACTCGATCAGAAAACCCACGCCACGGGCCTGGGCAAGCTGCCAGACCTGTGCGGCCGCCAGGCCATCGAGTCGGTTGGCCGCAACCAGCAGGCGCCCAGAGGCAGGTAACAGCGGACTAGGGGGGTCGGGTCGAGCAGATTCTGGAAGCAGCATGAGGAGCCTCATTAATTAGTCTCCTCATGTTCGTACAGAATTTAAAAAATAGCTACTAAGAACTATTTTTTAACAGAAATTTGGCTTGATCTGACCCTCCCGAGTGAGACGGGTAGCCAGAACCGATCTCCTTCGGCGCCTGACGAAGTCCAATGCCAGGGCCAACGGCGACAAGTTCAGACAAGCGCGACGGGAAATAAAAAAGCCCACCCTCAGGTGAGCTTTTCGGGAGGCGGAGCCTGTCACTCAGCGATCAGATAATCCGCTTTGTTCTTGCCCGCAAGCCATTTCGGAGCCAGCCCACGACCGCTCCAGGTATTTCCAGTGAGGGGGTCGCGGTATTTTGCGGCCACTTTGCCCGACTTCTTCGGTGCTGACTTGGCGCGGCTACCCGGGAAAATATCGGAGGCGGTGAGTTGGTACTCATCAATAATCGAACGAACTTTAGCAATGGCATCACCAACCTCACGTTGGCGCACTTCAGCCACCTGACTTTGCAGCGATTCAATTTGAGATAGCAGGTCTTTAAGTGAACTCATCGAAACTCCTTGAATAAAACTCAGATTGTAGCCATGCCCTATGAGTTATTGAATTTCAACCGCTCATCCATAAATAAAAAATTGAAATTCAGGGTTGTGAATCCATCGCGATCATTCACATTGATCACCACCCTTCCCGCCCCAGTCTCGAAAACCATTACGGCGGAGCGGTGAAAGGAGCCCATTAGGTTACGGACAACCTGCGCGAACGGCTTCGGCCGAGGTTCACTGCTGCTTCGTTTTCACCGGCGCCACCACCGCGGTAATCCCGGACGACAGCCGCAGAACACCAACAACCATACGCGTTTGAGCAAAAGAGTTCTGGTCGGGGTGAGAGGATTCGAACCTCCGGTCTCTACGTCCCGAACGTAGCGCTTTACCAGACTAAGCTACACCCCGGAGCGGCCAGAGGCGCTAAGCGCGGCGCTCAAGCAGCTGCGAGGCCAATTTTAGCAAGGCGGTGCGGTAGAGATTGTCAGGAAGTATCTGCAAAGCATCTACCGCCAGCTGGGCCTCGGCGGCGGCGCTGGCGCGCGTCGCATCGAGAGCACCGGTGGCCTGGACGACC
>CAIMVC010000192.1 GCA_903844825.1 uncultured Burkholderiales bacterium
CCCAGGCGAGCAGTCGGGCGTTTTTGACATGGCTGGGTGCGTTCAGGTCAAGACCTTGCATGACGGGATGGTTCATCGAAAAGCTCCAAAGTTAAAAACTGCAATGTCGGCAAGCGTCGGGGCCGCAAAAGTGGCTACTTTCGAGCGCCAGCAGGCACTTTGAGCGGACCAACGACTGTCGGCATGGCAGGGGTTGAGTCGACCATCCGGCAAGGCATGAGCCCGGCGATGGCTTGAAGCGTGGAAACGAGGACGTGAGAAGGTCAGAAAGTGAGGTGGATCTGCATGCGCCCCGGGGTCTTGAAAATGCCTCTGAAAACCTCGCCCGCGGCCCTTGCGGAAGCACTGCTCTGGCATCAAAAAGCCCATTTTAAGAACTTCGTCGCCGAGTTACCTGTCAGTTACCGCCGAAAGATATGCAAAACATGCATGACTTGATGCGCGCACCTTTTGCCCATGAACGCACCTTGTTCCGCGTCCAGGGGGTGCCTTTTACGGCGCTGACGCTGCCGCCTTGCGCTCGGTTACCGAGGCTGCGAGGGGCGCCAGCGCTTGCGGCTGGCGCCCGTTACGGCTTACAAAACGACCAGTTTGGACTGCGCCATCCGCTGCGCGGTTTGCGCGCCAGCCAGCACAAAGCCACGCGGCTGGCCGGCCTCGTCCAACCAATGCCAGATGCCGTCTTGCACGGCGTGCCAAAGGCCGCTGCTGCCCGGCTGCGGCAAGGCCGCCACCAAGGGTAGCGCCGGGGTCTTGATCGACACTGGCATCAGGGGAAAGTGCACGGCCGTGGGTGTGCCCGCCAGCGTGGCGGCCAGTGCCCGGGCGGCGTTCATGATCGGCATCACATACGGCAAGGCGGCGCCGTGGGCCGACAGGCCCGACGCCGCGCTGGCGTATTGCACGCCGTCGCCCAGGGCGTAAATGCCTTCGGCGCTGGTTTGCAGCAGGCGATCGACCAGAATGGCCCGCTCGGTCTTCAGGCCGGCGCTTTGGGCCAGCGCGGTGTCTGCACGCAGCCCAACAGCGCTGAGCACGCCATGGGCGGTCAGCGTCTGCCCGTTGGCCAGGCTCACGTCCATGGCTGCTTCGGCAGAGGCGCCCGCATTGACGCTGGCCACGGTGGTTCCGAAGTGAAATTCGACCCCAAGCTTTTCGAGTGCCGCCTGCAGGGCGGCGCTTGCCTCGGCAGGCAGCAGGGCCGCCAGCGGCGAGGCGCCCGGGTCGACCAGGCTCACGCGGTAACCGGCACTGGCCAGATCGTTGGCGAATTCGCAGCCAATCAGGCCCGCGCCCATGATCAGCACCCGCGGCTTGGGTCCACCGCCTGGCGTGACGGCCTGCAAAGCGGCGTGGAAGGCCTCGAAATCCTGCAGTGAATTGATGCTCAGCACCCGCTGCGTGGCGTTGCCGGCAAGCGGCACCCGGATCGGCAGGGCGCCTGTGGCCAGCACCAGCTGGCTGTAGCCCAGCGCGCTGCCGCCCTCCAGGCCGACCGTGCGTGCCGCGGCATCAATGCGACTCACGCGTGTGTGCGGCAGCAGGGTCACGGCCAGCGTCTGTGCCATCTTGCTGGCCTCGGTGCTTACCAGCTGCGCCGGGCTGCGGCCTTGCGCATAGGCGTTGGACAGCGACGGCTTGGCGTAAAAGTCACCGCTGTCGGCGGTGATCAGCGTGATGGGCACGTCGCTGTCGAGTTTGCGCAGCTCGCGCGCCGTGGTCCAGCCCGCCAGACCGGCGCCAATGATGATGACGGGTGCTTTCATGCGTGGCTCCAGTGCTGGTGGCGGCTCAGAGTTCAACGGCTTCGAAGTCGGCCTTGGCGACGCCGCAGTCGGGGCAGGCCCAGCTGTCGGGCACGTCAGCCCACAGCGTGCCGGCGGCAATACCGTCTTCGGGGCGGCCGGCGGCCTCGTCGTAAACAAAGCCGCAAACGATGCAAATAAAGGTTTTCATGGGGTCTCTTTCGGGGTGAAGGTCGAGCTTAACGGTTTCAGTCTGGGGGGCGATGTATCAGGCGGCGGCGACGACTTTGTCCAGCTGGGCCTGGTAATGCCGGGCATGGCGCTCTTCGACTTTGGCCAGGGCGGCAAAGCGCTTCTGGGCTTTCTCAAGCGTTGCCTTGAATTGGGCGGCGTGCACCTTGGACTCTTGGATTTGCTCGTTCATTTCGGCCACGGCTGCGGCCTGGCCTTCGGCTTCGGCGGTGGCCCGAAAGCCGGGGTACATCTCGGTGTATTCATAGGTCTCGCCGTCGATGGCGATTTGCAGCGCCTTGGCCGGCGTCATGCTGGCCTTGGGGTACAGCAGGTCCAGGTGGCCAAAGGCGTGCATGATTTCCTGGTCAGCGGTTTCTTCGAACGTGCGGGCCGTGTCCTCGTCGCCCATCTCGCGCGCCAGCTTGGCAAAGTAGCGGTACTTGATGTGCGCCATCGACTCGCCGGCAAAGGCGGCTTCGAGGTTGGCAAGGGTTTTGATCTCGGGGCGCTGTGTGCTCATGGTGAACTCCTGTTGATAGCGGTGATTAATCGAAAGATGAGGAATGATAGGCGTTATAAATTAACAACACCAATTGACTTTGGCTAATCAATTGATAGTTTCTATCGTCGAGCGCGCCAGCTGCCGGCTTTATTTCCTCTCGCGTTTGGCCCTCGCATCAGACGCTGGCTCAAGTTGTCATGAATGGCCCGCCATGGCGGCGCCGGTGGACCGCGCCGAGCTGCGCTCAGGCCCGCATCAAAGCCTCGATTTCATCGGCATCGACAGGCACGTCCCGCGTCATCAGTTCGCAGCCGCTGGCGGTGATCAGCGCGTCGTCTTCGATGCGGATGCCGATGTTCCAGTAATCCTTCGGCACGTTCTTGGCCGGACGCACGTAAAGGCCAGGCTCGATCGTCAGCACCATGCCGGGCCGCAGGATGCGTGAGGGTCGGCGCGTGAGCGTCTGGCCTTGCGCATCCTTTTCCTCGCGCGCCTTGGTGCCAGGCTCGGTGTAGTCGCCGCAGTCATGCACGTCCATGCCCATCCAGTGGCCGGTGCGGTGCATGTAAAACTGGCGGTAGGCGCCCGAGGCCAGCACGTCGTCGACGCTGCCATGCTTGGCCTTTGACAGCAGGCCGGTGTCGAGCATGCCTTCAATCAACACGCGGGTGGCTGCGTCATGCGGATCGGTAAAGCGCTGGCCGGGGCGCGTGGCCTTCACTGCTGCGTATTGGGCGGCCAACACAATGTCATACAGCCGGCGTTGGGCGGCCGTGAACTGACCATCGGCCGGAAAAGTGCGGGTGATGTCGCTGGCATAGCCATCGAGCTCACAGCCGGCGTCGATCAGGCACAGCTGACCGGGCTTGAGCTCGGCGTCGCCGGCGCGGTAGTGCAGCACGCAGGCGTTGGCACCTGCCGCAACGATGCTGGTGTAGGCCGGAGCCTGCGAGCCATGGCGGCGAAATTCGTGCAGCAGTTCGGCCTCCAGATGGTATTCGCGCAGGCCACCCGGCCCACCGCTGCGCAGCATGACCGCCGAGGTCTGCATGGCGCGTACGTGGGCGCCAGCCGAAATCTTGCCGGCGCGGCGCAGGATGCCTATTTCGTGCCGGTCCTTGACCAGGCGCATTTCGTCGAGCACGCGGCACAGGTCGTGCTGGCTTTGCGGACATTCGGCGCCCATGCGCACCTTGGCGCGAACCTTGTTCAACCAGCCATCGACCTGCGTTTCCAGGCCCTTGTGGGCGGCAAACGGAAACCAGACCGCGCTCTGGTTGGTCAGCAGCTGCGCCATGGTGTTGTCGAGCGCGTCAACGCTGAAGGCGGCGTCCACACCGAGTGCGTCCGGCGCGGCCTTGGGGCCCAGGCGAATGCCGTCCCAGATCTCGCGCTCGAGGTCCTTGGGACGGCAAAACAAGGTGCTCTTGCCGCTGGACTCAATTGCCAGCCAGGCGCCCGGTTCCGTGAAGCCGGTGAGGTAGTAAAAGTAACTGTCGTGCCGGTAGGGGAAATCAGTGTCCCGGTTGCGGGGCAGCTCGGGCGCGGTCGGCAGCACGGCCACGCCGCCGCCGGCGGACTTCAGGGCGCGGGCCACGGCAGCGCGGCGCTTTTGGTAGATGGCAGTGGCGTTCATGGCGGTTTCTCTTCAAAAGTGTTCAGGCGTTGAGTTCGTCCAGCCGGGCGGGCGTGCCGACGTCGGTCCAGGCGCCGGCATAGCGCTCGGCACTCACTTGCCCATTGTCCATCGCTGCGCGCAGCAGCGGCGCCAGCGGGACTTTGAGCCCGTGTGGGTTGCCGGCGGGCAAGGAATGGAAAAAGGATTTACGGTACAAGGCAATGGTGCTGAAGGTCAGGCGTGGCTGGCTCGAATCGGTCGGCAGGTTCAGTGCCAACCCATCGGGGCTCAGCCCAAAGTCACCGCGCAGGTTGTGCGCCGGGTTGGCCACCAGCCACAGATGCGCCTGCAGGCCGCTGGCGGCAAAGCGCTCAAGAGCCGCCTGCGAAAAAACAAAATCGGGGACAAACACGTCACCGGCCAGCACCCAGAACACCTCGGCCAGCTGCGGCAGCGCCCGCGCAATGCCACCGGCGGTTTCCAGCGCAGCGCCAAAGTCCTGGCCTTCGTGCGAGTAGCGCACCTGGCAGTCCAGTGAGGGCGTCAACTTCGCCAGATGGGCTGGAATCTGCTCGCCCAGCCAGGCGGTGTTGACCAGCAGCCGCTTAAAACCACCCTGCGCCAGCGCGCGCACATGCCAGTCCAGCAGGGCCTGGCCTCGCACTTCAAGCAGGGGTTTGGGCAGGGCGTCGGTCAGGGGCCGCATGCGTTCGCCGCGTCCGGCGGCAAGAATCATCGCGCTGGCGTGGTGCATGGGCAAGAGGGTGGCGTCGGACATGGGCTTGAAGTTTAGGGGACGACACCCGGTAAAATCGGGAACTCTTTCGACAACCCGAACCTCCCCGGAGTCCCATGGCCAATTCCCAGATGATGGCAAGCGCAATTCGCGCGCTTGCAATGGATGCAGTTCAACAAGCCAATTCGGGACATCCCGGCGCCCCCATGGGTATGGCTGACATGGCCGTTGCGCTGTGGGACCACCACCTCAAGCACAGCCCCCAAAATCCGCACTGGCTGGACCGCGACCGCTTCGTGCTGTCCAACGGCCACGGCTCCATGCTGATTTATGCGTTGCTGCACCTGACGGGCTATGCGCTGCCCATGAAAGAGCTGAAAAACTTCCGCCAGCTGCACAGCAAGACGGCAGGTCACCCGGAAGTTGGCGTCACGCCCGGTGTCGAAACCACGACCGGCCCGCTGGGCCAGGGCATCACCAATGCCGTGGGCATGGCATTGGCCGAAACACTGCTCGCCCAGGAGTTCAACCG
>CAIMVC010000193.1 GCA_903844825.1 uncultured Burkholderiales bacterium
CGAGCGCTTCGTAGTTTAAATAGTTCCATATGTAAATTTTCGAATACCTCAATTTGTTGTTAATTGACAACTAAACTCGATTTTTCGCTCTGACTTTGGCTCTTGTCACATTTGAAATCGCTTCTAAGTCACTGTTTTTAATGATAAAATTTGCACAATGTTCAGGTTTAGAATTTGTCACTTTTCAAGTGGAGTGATTTGAAATCGGGTTGATCGTGAGTTAACAATTCCGCCTTTGTGGTTGGCGAACAAAAGGACTCTGGATGAGGTCATTTCACACTCAATTTGCGCCGGGCTTATTGGCCCTTTTGCCCGTTCTCGGTCGGGGTGGTTTGCTGGCTTGTTCGTTGGCTCTGGCGGCTGCGCTGTCGGGCTGCGGTGCGATGTCGGCGGTCGTTTCGATGTCCAAAGATTTGTTCAGCGATGCCCCCAAGCCGGTGCCTCCTGAGTGGAAGAGCGTGGTGGTCACAGCCTCTGAAGATGCCAATCAAAACAGCCCCGTTGCCATGGATCTGGTGTTTGTCAAAGACCAGGCGATGTTGACGGCCTTGCTGGCCACGCCCTCGAATAAATGGTTTGCTACCCGCTCGGACATTCGTCGCTCCTTTGGTGAGTCGGTGGACGTGACGAGCCTGGAGTTGATGCCGGCCCAGTCATTTCAGCTCAACGGCAAGGCTTTGGCGGCCAATCGGGCGTTGGCGGCCTTTGTTTTTGCTGACTATCCCGGCCCGGGCGAGCACCGTGAGCGCTTGCAGATGGCCACTTCTGGGTATGTCGTTCATCTTGGGGCCAAGGGCTTTAAGGTCGCCGAAGTCAAGGTGCCTTGACGGCTGCCCTCCTTTTGTCCTGGTCATCTAACCCGATTCATACCTTGAACTTCAACGAACTCCCCCCCGAGCGTATCCAGTGGCATGAGGGCATGCTGCTCAGTCCGCAGCACTTTCAGCAAGAAAGCGCCCGTATTGATGCGCTGCTGGCCTGGCACGGCCTGATCGCCAACCCCTACGCCTGGGGGGTGCGTCGCCTTGAGATCGATCAGGGCTTGCTGGCCACTGGCTTGCTGCGCGTGACGGCGCTGGATGTGGTCATGCCCGACGGCACGGCGGTTGTGTTTACCGCAGGCAAGTTGGGCGGCGTTCTGGAGTTCGACTTGTTGCCGCTGGCTGAGTCGCTCGAGCAGGCCCCCATGGGTGTGTACCTCACGATGGGCCGCGTGCGTTCCATGCGCGACCCCGGGCAGCCCTCTCGTTTCAGGGGGGTTCAGGCCGCTTCGGTAGAAGACGAAGTGTCTGAGGCCTTGCCAGTGGACGTGCCCCGCATGTGTGCCAATCTGGCGCTGACCGCGGGTGAGGTGCCGCCTTCCGTCGTCTTGTACTTGCAGTTGCTGACGGTGCAAAAAGACAACGAAGTGTTCAAGCTGGGCGCGTACATGCCGGCACTGCTGGAAGTGCCGCAGGGGAGTGCGCTCAGGAGCCGGGCCCAGATGCTGGCCGGCCAGATGCGCAGCAAGGCCGCTTTTTTGGCCAAGCAGACGGCAGCGCCGTCCTCTCGCCTTGAGGACCGCCTGGCCATGCTTGAGCAGCGTGAGCGTCTGGGACATTTGTCGGCGATGTTGCCTCTGCTGGAGGCTGTGCTGCGCTCGCCGGTGCTGATGCCCTATGCCTTGTATCTTGCGCTTTGCTCGCAGCTCGGTGGGCTGTCCATGCTAAGGCCGGGCGCAGTGCCCTTCATGCCGGCGCCTTGGAACCACACCGATCCCTGGAGCGTGTTTGAGCCCTTGCTGGCGTCGATCGAGGATTCGGTCGGTGAAGTCAGCCAAGACTGGCGCACGCAGGTGTTTGGTTTCAAAGATGGCGTTTTCTCGCTTGACATGGATTCGTCGTGGCTGGGCAAAACGCTGGTCATCGGTCTGCGCGGACCGTCGGAGCGGGAACTGGTGAACTGGATGGCGGGTGCCGTGGTGGGTTCGGAGACTGTCTGGACTTCGTTGAGCGACCGGCGCGTGCTGGGGGCGTCCCGTAAGCGCATCGAAGACGCTCCCGATCTGGGGGTTCGGTCCAGCGTCGGGTATACCTTGTTCAGTATCGAGGTGTCTAACGAGACGATTGTCGCCGGGCAAGCGCTGGTGATCAGTAATTCCAACGAGTCCCGGTCGTCGCCTCGGCCCCAGGAGCTCGTTTTGTTTACCAAAGGATGAGCGCCATGATCACGCCTATGTTTGGGAGCCGCGTTGGCCATGGCTGAGCGTGCTGCCACTTTATCGATGCAGGGTCCGGGTGCGGCTGAGGCCGTCGATCTGTCCACCGTGCACTTTCGCGTTTTCTTCAGTGAGATTGAGCGAGCCCGCCGAACCGCTCTGAAAGCCACCGAGGCCGACGCGGAGACTGTTGCCGCCAGCCTGAGCAAGCACCTGGCGCAGGTCATTGAGTTGCAGACCCTTGAGGTTCGTCGCGCGGGTGGAAAAGCCGGGGTCGACATCGAGACGCAGGCCAGGTTTCTCAAGGCTGCGCTGGCCGACGAGTTGATGCTCAACTTTGATTGGGCGGGTCGCAGCGCCTGGCGCCATGCGCTGCTGGAGGCAACCTTGTTTCGCACCAGCCTAGCGGGCGACAAGGTGTTTGACGACATTGAGCAAATCCTGTCGGCGCGGGAGCCAGCCCAGCGGCGCTCGGCCATGCTTTACCTGCATGTGTTGTCGCTCGGGTTCCAGGGGCGCCACCGTGCGCATGGCGAGGAGGCCGAGGGGGCCGAAAAGCTGGCCTCTTTACGCCGTGAGCTGTTCCAGTTCGTCTACCAGCGTGTTCCCGACTTGCAGGGGCGCGATCGGGTTCTTGCCGAGCAGGCCTATCTCAGCACCTTGTCCCACCTCAAGGCGCGGCGCCTGGGGCGGCTCAACCGCTGGACGCTGGTTTTTTTGCTGGCGCTGTTGCTGCTGCTCGGTCTGTCGGAGCTTTTGTGGCTGTGGCAGTCCTGGCCGGTGCGCAAGATGCTTGACGGTTCTGTGGCCTGGCTGCAGCTGTTGACCCCGGTATTGGGCTGAAAACGCAAAAGGGCCATGGCGTGCTGAATTTTTTATCTGACAATCTGGCAATCGTCACCCTGTTGGGGCTCACGGCGGTTGTGTTACTGCTGCTCGGCGTGGTCGCCTGGGCCGCGCTGCGTGGTGCTGAAGAGTCCAAGAAGCCGCAAAGCAGTCAACCCGTTCGCTTGAGCGTTGACTCCTTGAAGCAGTCCTTTCGACGTGCGGTGGAACTGATCGAAACCAACGTGGTGGCACGCTCCGAGCGTTACAACATCCCCTGGGTTTTGGTGATCAATGAAAAAGGTGGCACCGAAGGCCTGCCTTTGGTGCAGTCCGGTTTGCAAAGCGCTCTGAGCTCCGACTCGACCATGTCTGCTGCAGCGCAGGGCATGACCTGGAACTTTTTTGACAAGGGCGTGACGGTCCAGTTGCAGGCCGATTGCCTCGGGTCCGCCGAGGGCGATGACCCCAACAACCGTACCTGGGACGAGTTTCTCGGGCTGTGCCGGGACTACCGGCCTGATCGGCCTTTTGATTCGGTGGTGCTGTCGGTCCCGGCGCAGTTGCTGATGCGCGATGACCCGCAGGCCCTGCTCGAAATCGTGGCAATGGCCAAGTCCATTCACCGCCGGCTGTGGCTGGCGCAAAATCGTTTCGCCTTGAGGTTTCCGATCTACCTGGTGGTCTCCGATTGCGATGCCATTCCTGGCTTTGCGCGTTTTGCCGCCGGGCTGCCCGAGGCTGTGCGCAGCAGCATGCTGGGCTGGTCCACCCCTTACGATCTGGCGGCACCTTACCAGTCAAGTTGGGCCGATGCGGCCATGAATGCCGTTGTGTCTTCATTGTCTGATGCTTGCGCAGAGATGAGCGCTCTGGAATTGGCCGGTGAAGACAGCTCCAGTTACTTCTTGCTGCCCTCCCAGGTAGAGGCTTTGCGGGCCGGCCTGAAGATGTTCGCCGACGAGTTGATGCGCCCGAGTGCCTACCACGAGCCTTTCATCCTGCGGGGTTTTTACCTGACTGGCGATTGCAGCGACACGCAAGTGCTGAAAAACGAAACCGCCAGCCTGAGCGCAGGTACCGCTGGTGTGGCGGCTGAGCTTGCGGGCGCCGAGCCTGAGTTGCCCGCTCTTCCTGGGGGAGGGGACTGGGGTATTCGGCCGGCCTTCTTGCGCGATATTTTCGAGCGCAAAATTTTTGCAGAGTCCGGGCTGGTGCGTCCTAGTTCGGTGCAGCGTCTGCGCCGCCCGGCGCTGAATCGCACCGCCCGGTGGGCGGGTGTCGGTGTCGTTTGTGTCTGGGGTGCGGGCTTGGCTTACAGCAGCTTTCGGCTGAACACCACGGTCGACGAGATCACCGCGGCGGTTCTGCGCATTGACCGTGAAGGTCAGCAGGGTGACGCCAAGCGGATGGAGCCGGCGGACGCCCAGCGGCGTGCCGTGGAGGATCTGGCCTTGCTGGCCCAAGTCGATTCGGGCAAGCTGAACTCGGTGTTCATGCCCGGTTCCTTCCCGTATTTCGACTCTATTCAGGACCGTCTGCAAGTTCGTCTGGAGCATGGCTTTGCTGAAAACGCCCTCAAGCCGATCCGCCTGGGGCTCAACGCTCGTCTGTCGGAGCTAACCGGTGTTGCGGCAGACCCTGCCACGGGCCAGTTGATCCAGGGGGCGTCTTGCACCCTGCCGATGGGGTGGGCCGGGCAAGTGGAAAACAAGAGCGGATCCGGCGTGTCTGTCGAGGAATTGCCAGAATTTGCCGCAAGCCTTGAGTACATCGCCAGTGTCGAATTACTCGATCGGGTGTTGCAGGCGCGCGCGCGCTTGTCGACAGGCACACAGGCGCCCGCCGGCGCAGACCTCAAGCTGATTGTCCAGACCGTCCTGGGTGTTGATGTGCCCGGTAATGTGGACCGGCTCGCTGTGCTTTTCAGAAAATATTCCCGCAATCTTGCAGGCTTTAGCCCAGAGCCCATGCAAGCGGCGGCGAGTTGCTCATTTGACCTGGCGCTCAAAGCGATACAGCACAAGTTGTTTGCTGAAAATGAGTTGCTGCAGACCGAACAGGTGGTGGCCGAGCGGATCAGTCGGATGGTCGACGGTTCGTCCGTTTCGATCGAGACCGCACAGCGCATCGACGCCTGGAAGTCCCTCGTCGACGACCTGCAACTGCTGGAAGAGTTGATGGCACCGGGCAAGGGCGCCTGGATGCAGCGCCCGGGCATGCAACTCGGTCAGGCCTACGACACCTTGCTTCAACGCGCCGAAGCCACCGCGCTCATCGGGCCGGCGCAAGTCGCCCAGATGAAGCAACAAGCCAGTGAGGCACACGCCAAGTTCGCGATGGAGTGGGCTGAAGCTCTCAAGACAGAAAAGGGCGGCCTGGGTGTCGGACTGATCTGGTCGGCCAAAGACAACAAATGGGTATTTTCCGACGAGCGGGCGGCCTTGCGCAGCAGCTTGACCACCCTGCTCAGCCAGAGCTACATGACTTCGCCGGGCCGTAAATCGCTGCCGAAGGCCGGACCGCAGAGCGTGCTGAGCTGGGACCGCAGCAAACTCGATCAGGCGCTGGCGTTGGCTGACAGCCGCAAGAAGTTCCAGACTGAGCTGCTGCCCAAATTTCCAGCTGCCGTGCGCGCAGAAATCGACCGTGTCGTGAGCGCCGCTTTTGCCGACAACATGACCGACTCGCTGGCTCAGGCCATGGTGCTGTCGCCACGCGGCAGCGTGACGGCCGCAGCGAGCGAGACTGAGCGTACCCGTTTGATGCGCATCCAGTCTCTCTTGACCGAACTTGGCGCCAAGTCGGCAGCAGACGATTTGCAAGCCGCGATTTCCCGCGACGCCCTGGCACGCTTGCGCGATCTGGACGAGAACTTTTTGCGGGCCGAGGTCTACCTGCCACGCGACCGTGACTTTCAGGGTTGGGCCGGCGAAAAGCACCCGATGCTGCAGGCTTTTGCAGTCGGTGACTCGATGGCGCTGTCCAGTTACGTGGCCGATCAGCAAAGCCGCCTGGACGCACTGGCCAAGGAGGCCGAGGGCCTGCTGCCCCTGCTGGAAGGCAGTCAGGCTTCCAGTTTGCTGGTGCAGCGCTGGCAAGCGATCGTCAAAGATATCAGCCGCTACCGCAGCAAGAGTCCCAACAGCAGCCTGTTGGCCCTCGAGCAGTTCGTGCTGACCGCCTCAGCTGACCTCGACCGCGCCTCATGCAGCGACAAGCTTGGCACCAAGGTTGCGCCGGGGCGTCGGCCCAGCGATGTGTTTGCCGAGCGCCTGCAGCAGATGCAGACTGGTTTGCAACGGCGCTGCCGGGAACTGCGGCTGAACGAACAACAAGAGTCCTGGGCGACTTTCACCGAAGGCTTTAACCGGGACGTGGCCGGGCGTTTACCGTTTGCCGCATCTACGTTCAATGGTGGCGCAGAGCGTGCCGCTGCTGACGTCGACGCGATAGGTGGCGCATTGAGGTCTTTTGAGCGCGTCACCAAACTGATGACGGACAAAACCGGCGATGCCAAAGCCAATGCCAGCCCATCGGTGCGCCGCACCTTGGAGCAGATGGAGCGCGTCCGCGCCTTCATGGCGCCGCTTTACGACACTGACGAAAACGCCTTGCCGGGCTATGACGTTGCCGTCGAGTTCCGCGCTAACGCGGCCAATGAGGTAGACGGCAACAAGATCATTGAGTGGGCCTTGACGGTAGGCGGGCAAACCTTGCGCAACCGCGACGCGCCTAAACCCCTGCGTTGGGAGCCGGGCAAGCAACTGGTGCTGAGCTTGAGGATTGCGCGCGACAGTCCGGTTGTACCGACCGCGGACGCCCAGCAACCCTGGATGGAGGTCGATGACAAGGTCGTGAGCTACCGCTTCCCCGATCCCTGGTCGCTCTACAGTTTCATTGCCCGCCATCGCGAGTCCGACCCGGCTGGTCGTTCGGATAACCGCTCCCAGTTGTTGCGCTTTGAGTTTCCGGTGTTGACCAGCGGTGTCAACCCCAAGCAATTGCCGGTCGAATCCAGGGCCAAGGTGTTTTTGCGACTCGGGATCAGCCCCGCAGGCAAACGCACGCTGCTGACTTGGCCTGTCGTGTTTCCAAGCAAGGTGCCCGATTGGGGCGCGCCTTGAGCGACTCTCTTTTCCAAATTCAGCCATTTCTACAGGTTTGAGGTTCAATGATTCGTCTAGTTATTTTGGGGAGTTTTTACCGCGGCTACTGTGTACTCGATGAGTTCCTGACCCGTGGTCCTAGTGCCGGCATCCAGGTCGTCGGGGTGGCAACGGACGATCCGACGCAGACCTTTATCAGCAAGGAAAAGAGGCTTTGGCAGTACCCGCACGAGCTCGCAGAAGAGGTGATGGTCGAGCAACTGGCACACAAAAACGGCCTGCCCGTGTACAAGGGGCGCGTCAAGACCGAGGCTTTTTATGACTGCTACGAGTCGGTCTGGCGTCCGGACATTTGCCTTTCGGCAACCTTCGGGCAGCGAATCGACCAGCGCTTGTTCTCGTTTCCTCGCTTGGGGTTTTTCAACCTTCATCCCTGCATTGCCGACGGCTGGCCGTCGCGCTACGCCGGCCCCAATCCGTTCCAGGGTTTGAAGGATGACGGCATGTCCCACACGCAGGTCGCCTTTCACCACGTTGATGATGGTTTTGACTCGGGAACGCTGGTGGCCATGTCGGAGCGCATTGGTTTTCCGCCCAACGCCTCGGTGATTGATCTGCACAAGATGACCTCGCCGCTGGTGGCGAAGTTCGCTTTTGACCAAACGCTGAAGATGGTTGAGCAAGCTGCGTTGCAGGCGGACGCGGAAGTTCAATAAACCTCAATCCTGACCCCGGGATTGCCGCGCTACGCTCGCAATCACGGGCGAGGATTTGCACCGCCCGTACCCTCGCAACGTCGAAGAAAATCCGTCATTGCGTAGCGTGGCGTTCGCTGAATCGCTGAATCGCTGAATCGCTGAGTCCAGGCGCACCGAAGTTGCGCAAGACGCTAGCCGATTTTTACCGCCGCAGCCCGACGCTGACCCCGATCAGGAACGTCAGTAGCAGCGCCAGTGTGGTCAGGCCCAGCGCTGCCCACATCAGGCGCCTGTCGGCACTGGCCCTGAAAACTCCGTCGATCACGGTCGTTTTGACTTCGGTGTACTCGCGCTTCAAGCCGCTTGAAATCAGTCCAATGAGACCGCAGGCGAGCACCGACGAGATGAGGTTACGTGCGCCCGAGCAAATCACCTCAATGGCCACCAGCGCGGGCAGCACGCCATCGAGCGGCAGGTCCAGCGTGACGAGCATGACGGCACTGACCATCACCGAGGCTACCCCCAGCGTGCCTATCGACACAAAGGCGGCAAGGGCCGATAGCAGGGCAATTTGAGCCAACTCCAGCGCCGGCAGGTCGTGCCCGTAGAACCTGGCAATGAAGACGCCGAGCATGCCAAAAAACAGTGCTTCGCCCGAGCGCAGGAAATAAGGCGCCAGCGGCGTGATCAGCTCGACGATGGCACGGGTAAAACCCAGTTTGGCACTCATGGCGTCGATGAAACTCGGCACGGCCGCCGTAGGAATAGGCGAGAACAGGCAAATGGTCATGGGCTTGAGCATCGCGGCAACCACGCTGCCCATGCTTTGGCCGCTTTGCTTGGCAAGCAACAGCAGGGTCAGCCCGGTCAGCCCCAGTGTGCCGGCCAAAAACGGCATCAGGAAACTGCTGATGGACCGAATCAGCGCGAAATCGTTGGAACTGGCCAACCCCCCGGCGAAGGCCAGCACGGCCAATGGCAAAAGTGAGTTGATCCGGTCAATCAAGACCTCAAGGGAGCGGTAGATCATCTCCAAGGTGCCAAAAAAGGTCTTGGCCTGTGTCGATCTCTGCTGCGAAAAAGCCAAGCCGAAGACCAGCGCTCCCAGCAAGATGGCCGGAATCGCACCAGACGCCAGTGCCTTGAAATAGTTCGCTGGCAGCAGCTCCTTCATGAAATCTCGGCCCGCCGGCTCTTCTTGCGGGTTGCGCAGCGCCATTTCCAGGGGCGCCTGAGAGTGGCTGTTCAGTTGTCCAAGCGCGATACGGTTGCCTTCACTGACGATGTCCTGCTTCATCACGGCCGCGGCACCGAAGGTGCCCATCGTGCTGGCAAAAAGTACCGTCAGCACGCCGCCGATCAAGGCCGCGGAAATCCGCAGCGATGCATTGGGCAGATTCATCATCTGCCGCAGTCCAAAAATCACGGCAACCATGATCAGAGGCAGGGCCGACATCTGCAGCAGCACCACATACACCGAGGCCAAGGCCTCCATGACCGGGCCCGCTGCCGGCCAGGCATAGCCCAGCAAACCTCCAAGCACACCGCAAACCACAAGAAAGAGCGGGTGCTGCAGGAAGGCCCAATTTGCGAGCATGTCTTAAACTTTTGCTTTTGGCTGCAGGTCTGAGGGCGGTGACGCCTTCTGGGCTGAAAAGCGTTTCATGAACCTTGGGTCTGGTTCACAGTTTCAGAGGCTCGGGACAGATCACGGAAATTGCCGCGCAACTGCCGATCACATTGAGCGTGGTGCGGAACATGGTGCAGATCGGATCGACGGCGACGAAAAGAATAAACACCGCTTCAAAAGGCAGGCCGAGGTAGGCGCAAATGGTGCCCACCAGGCTCACCGTCACCACGCCGGTCATGCCCGCAGTGGCGAAGCCGGCCATGGCGGCGATCACCACCACCCGCGCAAGCTCGTTGAAGGAAACTGAGCGACCATACAGGTCGGCGATGAACAGCGTGGCACACACAAAATACGCCACCGCACCAGCGCGCATCAGCGATGCACCCAGCGGCACCAGCAACTCGACCCGGTTGCGCATGAAATTCAGGCCAGTGGCCATACCGTCAATCATGGCCGGCATGCAGGTGGCGCTGTTGCTGGTGGCAATGGCCAGGGCGAAAGCAGTCTTGAGGCTGCTGATGACTTCTCCCATGGGGCGCTTGGATCTGAAGCGGATGATGAGCAGGCAAATGACCAGTAGCGTCGCGATGATGCCGCAAAAGCTCAGGACGAAGTTGCCCATGGCCAGAATCGAGGTCCAGCCGGAGGTCGCAATCTGGCTGGCTGACAGGCAGATCAGCACAATCGGCACGGGCAGGTTGATCCACCGAGTCAGTGTCTGGCAGGCGCCGTAAATCGTCTCCAGCGCCTGGTTCAGGCCATCCGAAATGCGCGACGGGACCTGGCCCGCAGCCAAACCAAACAGCAGCGCAAAAACCAGCGCCTTCAGGGTTTCACCGTTGGCTAGGGAGGCGAAGATGTTCGACGGAATCAGAGACGCCATCACCTCCTTGAGCGTGACTTCCTTGGGCGGCTCTTCGATCGTGCGCAGGGCCATGACGGTGTTGCTGCGTTGAGATTCATTGCCAACGATCTGGCCCAGCGCTGCGCGGTCTGACGTGGACATGTGGGTGCCCGGGGCGATCACCGTGGCGCTCAGGGCGGCGAACAAGGCGGTCGCAAACGTGGCCACTACGAAAACCGTCACCAGCCGGCCCAGCACCTTGCCAGCGCCACCGTCGCGAAAGAGCTTTTGCAAACTGAAAATAATCGACGACACCATAAAGGGCAGCACGATCATGGTCAGCAGATCGACGTAAACGCTGCCCACCACCGACAGCGGCTTGGAGAAGTTCGGAAACGCCGTACCTAGCAGGCCGCCAAGAATCAGGCAACTGATCACCGCCCAGGGCGTGGTGACATAGCCCGCCAGCTTTTGCACCCTGGTTTTGGTATCCAAAGTTTCTGCGCTCATTTCATGCCTTTCAGGATGGTCTCGATAGAAGGCTTTTCAGCTCGCAGTGAAATGAACTCATTGAGGAAGGCCAGCAGTGCCCGGTCGTAAATACCCACCGGCATGGCCAGCGAGGACTCGAGGTCACTGAACGTGATGGAGCGCAGGGTCAGGGTCAGTTTGGGGTCGGCCTTGAGCACCGTGCGCACTTCGAATTCATCCCGGTAGGCGGCGACGATCTCCCCGCGCTTGACCGCTTCTACCGCTTCTTCCCAGGTCTTGAACTTGACCATCTTGGCTTTGGGGAAGTTCTTGCGTGCAAACTCTTCCCAGGATGCGCCCGCCAGCACGCCCAAGGTGCCTGTGAACTCGCGGATCACCTGGGTCACGGGGCGGTCCTTGGCAATTTTTGCAAAACTGAGTCGGTTCACCAACATCGCATGACGAATGCTCAGATAGGGGTCGGTGTACACCACCATCTGCGCCCGTGTCAGGGTCCGTGCCAGTTTGCTGATGCCGAAATCGGCCTTGCCGTCAGCAACAACCTCAACCACCTGGTTAAAGGTCTTGGCGCTGCGTTCGTAGCGAACCGCCACCTTGAGTTCGGCGGCGATTTCATTCACCAGATCAATGTCAATACCCGACATGACGCCGTTTTTTTCTTCAAAAAACGGTGGGGTGTCGGTGGCCAGCAAGGCGACGACCATCTCGCCGCGGTTAAGAATGCGAGCGATGTCGGGCGCTGCGCGACGCCCACCGGGCACGCTCACCAGGTAACTGCCCCGTTGGTCGCCCACAGCCGGGGTCGGAGCAGCGGGCGCGGCTGGCTTTTGGGCCTGCGCGCTGGGCAGCGCCATCATGAGGGTGACAGCCAGCAGGGCTACATAGTGAACAAAGCGCCCTTGCTTTGAATTGTTCTTATTTGTAAAAAAAGTCATTATCTCGCCTGTCAGATGTTGGCCCAGCCAGACGCTACCCGTCAAGCCGGCGCGCCCATGCTAATTTTTGAATTCCGAGGACTATACTTCATTGGTAGAGTTGCTCCGACAACGATGTAATCACGGTCGCGCGGAAAGGGTCTTTTGACCCTCGTCGAAGCGCTGGTTGAGCCGACCTTTATTCTTCTAATTGTTAATGAAACAATCATTTATTAACATATAGGGCTGGTTGTCGTGCCCGGTTTCCTGTCGCTTGTTTCGTTCAGCCCGTCTGCCTGTCAGCCTTGCTTGCAAGCTCCACCAAGCTCCACCAAGCCCTACCAGTCTTGCCAGCCTCACTAGCCTCACTAGCCTTACCAGTCCTGTCTGACCGCC
>CAIMVC010000194.1 GCA_903844825.1 uncultured Burkholderiales bacterium
CGTAGCAACCAACGCGCTTCTTGCGCGTTCAGGGCTCGAACTTCGGTTTTGATCACTTGGCTGCGGCCTCGAACTTGTGCCCGAACTGATGCTTGGTAGGTGTGCATCATGTACTTATCAATAATCCCGCCGGTTAAATTCGGAACCAATGCCAGACAAAAGAAGGACTTGTTAAGCGCTGGGCAATTCAAAAACAAAGGCCTGTAGCAGTGGGCCCTCGTAGGCAATTTTGTCCTCTGGATCGACGAAGTCAATGCTTCTCTTCAAGGTGTGAACGATTGCTCGCGTCAGCACCAAGCGTCAAGTCCCGATGGTCGCCCACCAATCAGGACCGAATTGGCCTTGCAGCCAGGTGATGAAAAGCTTGACCTTGGCAGGCACTAGGCGAGGTGAAGGGAAAACAGCGTGCACCTCCTGCTGAGGCAGCTTCCAAGGGTCGAGCAGACTGACGATGGCCCCGGATTCGAGGGATTTGTGCGCCACATACAGCGGCAAGGCGGTAATGCCAAAACCTTGGCGGGCCGCCATCAGTAGCATGGAGAGGTTGTTGGAGCGCAGTCTGCCATGAACGGCAATGCTGGCCAATTCACCGTCACCTCCGCTCAATTGCCAGCGGTCATCACCTTGCACCGAGCTGTAAATCAGGGCGTGGTGCTTGCCCAGATCCGTTGGCTTTTTTGGGCGTCCTTGCTCTTTGAGGTAGGTGGGTGATGCCACCAGAATCCAGGGATTTACACCCAGATAGGCCGCACCGAGTGAAGAGTCCGCCAGCTTGCCCAGACGAATTGCTACGTCTACGCCTTGTTCCACCAGATCGACATAACGGTCGTCACAATTGAGTTCGATCTGTAAGTGGGGATTCATCTGCATGAATTCCATGACCAGCGGCGCCATCACCCGACGACCGAAAGCTACCGATGAGCTGATGCGGATCGCCCCCTGTGCCTGTGTTTGCAAAAGTGTGCCAACCGATTGCGCTTCATCGGCGAGGTGACATATCGTTTTGCATTTTTCGTAATAGAGCAAACCAATTTCAGTCGGGCTCACACCATGTGTGGTGCGATGTAGCAAGCGAGCGCCCAGCTGCTGCTCCATGCGGTTGATTTGCTTGGTGGCCGCAGGTTGACCGATACCTGCTTCAGCGGCGGCTTTGCTGAAAGATCCGAGATCAACCACGCGCACAAACAACCTGATTTCGTGAATTTTTTCCATACTGACATTCCACCACGGAATAACCATCATGCGCAATAGAGACGTTCCATAAAAACATATGGCCATGCACCATCACGACATTGCAACAAAACACTTTAGGAGATTTGCATATGGCAAAGATGAAGGCCGCACTAGCGGCAGTTCTGGTGATGGAAAAAGAAGGCGTGACCAAGGCGTTTGGCGTCCCGGGTGCCGCCATCAACCCTCTTTATGCACAAATGATGGAACGAGGCACCATAGGTCACATTCTGGCGCGACATGTGGAGGGCGCATCTCACATGGCTGAAGGTTACACCCGTGCTGTGGCCGGAAACATTGGTGTGTGCATTGGCACCTCGGGGCCGGGCGGTACCGACATGATCACTGGGTTGTATTCGGCACAAGCCGATTCCATCCCGATTTTGTGCATAACCGGCCAGGCCCCCAAGGCACGTCTGCATAAGGAAGATTTCCAGGCGGTGGACATCGCTTCGATCGCCAAGCCGGTCACAAAGTGGGCCACCACAGTGCTCGAAGCCGCGCAAGTGCCTGGTGTCTTCCAGCAGGCCTTTCACCTGATGCGCTCGGGCCGTCCGGGTCCTGTGCTGATCGATCTGCCCTTTGATGTGATGCAGACCGAGATCGAATTTGATGTGGACACTTACGAGCCTCTGCCGGTCTACAAGCCTGCTGCCTCACGCAAGCAAATCGAGAAAGCCATCGACATGTTGTGCACCAGCGAGCGCCCCCTGATCGTGGCGGGTGGCGGCATCATCAACGCAGATGCCAGCGATCTTCTGGTGGAGTTTGCCGAGATCATGGGCATTCCCGTGATCCCGACACTCATGGGCTGGGGTGCCATCCCCGATGACCACCCCTTGATGGCCGGCATGTGCGGTTTGCAGACCAGCCAGCGCTATGGCAACGCCAACATGCTGGCCAGCGACTTTGTAGTGGGGATCGGCAACCGCTGGGCCAACCGCCACACCGGCTCGCCCGATGTGTATTGCAAAGGCCGGAAATTCATCCATGTGGACATCGAGCCCACGCAGATCGGTCGAATTTTTGCGCCTGACTTAGGGATTGTTTCGGACGCGAAGGCTGCATTGCAAAAGTTCATTGAAGTGGCGCGAGAGCTGAAAAGCAAAAATGCATTGCCCAACTGGTCTGCATGGGCCAAGGAATGCCAGGGCCGTAAATCCTCGCTCGAATTCCTGCGCAAGACCAACTTTGACAGCGTGCCCATGAAGCCGCAGCGCGTTTACCAGTGCATGAACAATGCCTTCAGCCGCGACACCACTTATGTCTCCACCATTGGTTTGAGCCAGATTGCGGGTGCACAGTTCCTGCATGTATACCACCCACGCCATTGGATCAATTGCGGTCAGGCGGGTCCATTGGGTTGGACAGCACCAGCAGCGCTGGGGGTGCGTGCGGCCGATCCCAAGCGCGAAATCGTGGCCTTGTCCGGCGACTATGACTTCCAGTTCATGATTGAAGAGCTGGCTGTGGGCGCACAGTTCAAATTGCCCTACATCCACATGCTGGTTAACAACAGCTACCTGGGTCTGATCCGCCAATCGCAGCGTGGTTTTTCGATGGACTACTGCGTTCAGCTGGGCTTTCAGAACATCAACGCAGATCCTCAGGATCCCGCAGGACAAGGTTACGGCGTTGACCACGTCAAAGTGGTAGAGGGCCTGGGCTGCAAAGCCATTCGGGTGATGCGTCAAGAGGAGCTGGCCCCTGCTATCGAGCAGGCCCGTGCATGGATGGTCGAGCACCAGGTTCCGGTGGTCATTGAAATCATCTTGGAGCGTGTGACCAACATCGCCATGGGGATCGAAATCGACAACATCACCGAGTTCGAAGAAATGGCGACCAGCAAAGCTGACGCACCAACTGCTATCGCGCTTTCGATGCTCGATTGACATAGCCATCGCCTGGAGTAGAACAACATGACCCAATTTGCAGCCAACTTGACCATGCTCTTCACGGAGCGCCCATTTCTTGAAAGGTTCGAAGCCGCCAGTCATGCGGGTTTCAAGGCCGTAGAATTTCTATTTCCATACGCCTGGCCTGCTGCCGAAATCAAGGCGCTGCTGGACAAGCACAAGCTCCAGCTGGTCTTGCACAACCTGCCAGCGGGTGACTGGGATGCCGGTGAACGCGGCATCGCCTGTTACCCCAACCGAGTGGCCGAGTTTCGCGAAGGTGTAGTTCGTGCGATTGAGTACGCCACCCAATTGGGCGTGACCCAATTGAACTGCCTCATCGGCAAAGTGCCGCAAGATGCCAGCCAGGCGCAGATCGATGAAACCGTGATCGAGAACCTGCGTTTTGCAGCCAACCAGCTCAAGAAGCATGGCATTCGTTTGTTGATCGAGCCGATCAACACCTTCGACATTCCTGGCTTCGACTTGCATGGGACCTCGCAAGCGGAGGCGCTGATCGACAAGGTCGGATCTGACAACCTGTTTGTCCAATATGACATCTACCACATGCAGCGTATGGAAGGTGAAATCGCAGCCACCTTGTCCAAGCATCTGGCCAAGATCGGACATGTGCAATTGGCTGACAACCCTGGACGCAACGAGCCTGGCACGGGTGAACTGAACTACCGCTTCTTGTTCAAACACCTTGATGCCATCGGCTATGACGGATGGATTGGCTGTGAATACAAGCCAGCGGCCAAGACCGAAGACGGCCTGGGCTGGATCAAGACTATCGCAAACTGAAGGAGCTAAAACATGAGCAACAACGCGAAAAAAATCGGCTTTATTGGCCTGGGCATCATGGGCTCGCCCATGGCTCTGAACATGATGCGGGCAGGAAACAAACTGTTCACACACACGCGTGGCAAAACACCGGTCATCCTGGCCGAGGGCGGTGCAACACTATGCACCAGCAATAAGGGAGTGGCCGAGCGAGCCGACATCATCTTCATCATGGTGCCTGATACACCTCAGGTTCAGGAAGTTCTGTTGGGTGATAACGGTGTTGTTCAAGGCCTCACACCCGGCAAGATCGTGGTGGACATGAGCTCTATTTCTCCGATTGCCACCAAGGAGTTTGCTGCCAAGGTTCGTGCCAAGGGTTGTGAGTACTTGGACGCACCTGTCTCCGGCGGTGAAGTCGGTGCCAAGAACGCCACTCTGTCCATTATGGTGGGCGGCAAGCAGGAGATCTTTGACCAGGTCAAGCCACTTTTCGAGTGCATGGGCAAAAACATCACGCTCGTGGGTGGGGTGGGCGACGGTCAGACAGCCAAAGTGGCCAACCAGATCATTGTGGCCTTGAATATCGAAGCGGTCTCTGAAGCGCTCCTGTTTGCTGCCAAGGCGGGAGCGAATCCTGCCAAGGTGCGTGAGGCCCTGATGGGCGGTTTTGCATCCAGCAAGATCTTGGAGGTGCACGGTGAACGCATGATCAAGCGCACGTTTGATCCGGGCTTCCGCATTGAGCTGCACCAGAAAGATCTGAACCTGGCGCTTTCTACTGCACGCGCATTGGGCGTGGCTTTGCCCAATACCGCAACAGCTCAAGAGTTGTTCAATTCGTGCGCAGCTCATGGTGGTAAAGCATGGGACCACTCGGCGATGGTCCGGGCCCTGGAAAAACTGTCCAATTTCGAAATCGGTCAGCAAGCATGAAGCAGGAAGCCGCCAGACTCATGCGCGAGATGTTCGAGGCGGCTATCGCCTCGGCGCAACCGCAGCTGTGCGTGCCTCCCCATTTGCCTTTGCCCAGCGAAGTCAAAGGGCGTTTGATCGTGATCGGTGCGGGCAAGGCCTCGGCGGCCATGGCTCGCGCCGTGGAAGACCATTGGACGGGCCCGCTGTCGGGGCTGGTGGTCACCCGCTACGGCTACAAGGCACCGTGCGATCGGATCGAGATTGTTGAAGCGGCGCATCCGGTCCCCGACCAGGCCGGACTGGATGCGGCGCATCGCATGCTGCAGCTGGTTCAGGGTCTCAGTTCGGACGATGTGGTTTTGTGCCTGATTTCTGGCGGCGGATCTTCGCTGCTGCCCCTGCCGATGCAGGGTGTTTCCTTGCATGAGAAGCAGCAAATCAACCGGGCCTTGTTGGCCAGCGGTGCCACCATCAGCGAAATGAATACGGTGCGTCGCCACCTGTCGGCGATCAAAGGCGGCCGACTGGGTGCGGCTTGCCATCCGGCCCGTGTCATCAACCTGTTGCTCTCGGACGTACCGGGTGACCATCCAGTTGACATTGCTTCCGGCCCCACGGTGGCCGACCCGAGCACTTGCCAAGATGCACTCGACATCGTGCTGCGTTATGGCATTGCGCTGCCTTCACATGTGCTGAGTTTGTTGACGAGCGGGGCGGACGAATCGGTCAAGCCTAGCGA
>CAIMVC010000195.1 GCA_903844825.1 uncultured Burkholderiales bacterium
CGGGCCTGATTTATTTAAGTCAGGTGTTACTCGTTCTTATGATGTACCTGCGGATTCATCAAATCTCGCAGGACGTATTAACTACGATAGCGCAAGCGATGCTTCAACATCAAAGTTTAGAAACACTTCATCAAGAGTACGAATTTTATCTGTTGATGGAAAACAATTTTCTGTTTCATCCACTCCATACACTGTCTCAATTCTTGACACAGGCAGAACCATTCTTGCAACTGGAGGGTCTGCTCAGACTTTTACGCTTCCAACTCCGACGCCTGGAACGACGATCACGATTACAAAGTTGTCCTCCGTAAACCTCAATATCAATTGCGCGGGAGGCACTAATTACTATGGTGTCGGAACAGCTGCGTATACGGGGGCTGCGCTAACCGGGGCAGTTTTTGGAACGCTTGTGCTTGAGGCATATTCAACTGTTGGGTGGATAGTAAAGTCTCAAGTCAATTCGTGGACGTTTACGTGATGCCCCGCGACAAGCTAATTACAAAGGAATAACCAAATGATTGACTTCATCAAATCCGCACTCTCCAAACTCTGGAACAAGATCATCAAGCCGCTATTCGGCCCCAAGCCGAGGCCACCGCGGTGATTCGCAAGCGCATAGCCGAGGCCTTGCTGGTCTTGGCATGTATCCATGAATTCGCCTGGAAGATGTTTCCAGAGGACATTCAGGGCGACATTCGAGCATTGACACAATGGCCGCTTCTGGTGGCTTTGTGCGCTTGTGTTGCATGGCTTTCAAAAAGCCGCATGATTACCGCCGCTTGTGTGGCCATTTCGATCATGTCATCGACAACGGCCATGTGTTCGGCTGCTTGGCTTTACGCGCCGTGGGCTTTAGAATCTTGGGAGCAATCATGCTCCGAGGCCTGGGGTGTTCCGATGCTGCTTCTAAGCGGGTTGGCAGCAATTCTTGTGCTCTACGTTTGCAACACAAGTGACGAAAATGGCTGAACCCACGACGACATCATCAGCAGGAATCATAGCATTCGGCTCAGGCATGGCAGGAGCCATGCTCCTTTCGTTAGGTATTTCATGGGCGCTGCTTATTTGGGCGGCTCTTGGGTGCATTGTTGGCGTAACATGGGCACCAGAAACCGGACGCATCAGAGCCATCTCGCTTTTCTCATCTGCGGCCATGCTTTCAGCAAAAGGCGGCGCGATTGCATCAACCATTTGGTTTGCTGGTTCCAGTGAAACAGCGCAGGGGATTGCTGCCGGTCTTGGTATTTTATTTCACCCACTCCTGTCAATTATCGTCAGCGAACTGCCGAAACTGGTAGCAAAGAGGTTAGCATGATGATCCTGTCGCTTGTGGTTGGCGTTTCGGCGCTGGGTTCTCTGTTTGCGCTTATCTGCCGGTTGAATATGCTCAACTGGCGAGACAATCAGCCGGCATCCATTGGCATGCACATCGGCCTAGCGTTTTCTGTTTTGTGGGCGCTGAATGAGGCAATCCATCAAGACATCACGCCAGGCTCAATCGGCGCTGTGATAGCGTCCGTATGCTGGCTGGTTGTATCATTCCCGACATGGGTAAAAGAACCACCGGCCCATGCTCGCAAAAACCCGTAAGGACACATCATGGCATTCGCATTCGGTGAGCGATCAATCAAGAACCTAACCGGCGTGAATGCTGACCTTGTGCGAGTCGCTCACAAGGCATTGGCGCTTTCTCAGATTGATTTTGCAGTCATTGAGGGTCTGCGCACAAAAGCAAGGCAGGCCGAACTCATGGCGGCTGGTGCCAGCAAGACCATGAATAGCAGGCACATCACCGGCCATGCAATCGACGTTGCACCGATCATCGGCGGGAAAATTCGCTGGGATTGGCCGCTTTTTGATGAGCTGGCCAAGGCATTCAAGCTGGCGGCGAAAGAGGAAAACGTCCCGATTGTCTGCGGCGCTGATTGGAAAAAATTCCCAGATGGCCCGCATTTTGAGCTTGATCGGAGAAAGTACCCATGAGCGACAATGAAAGCATCTGGAAGCGCGTTCTACGCGCAGCGGCCCCGGTAATCGGCACAGCCTGGGGTGGCCCGCTTGGTGGCACCGTGGCAACGGTAGTCTCGGAGAAGATTCTCGGAAAGCCTGACGGTACAGAAACAGAGATCGCGCAGGCAATCGGCAACGGCGGGCCTGAAGTGCTGGCCAAGCTCAAAGAGGCAGAACTCGCATTCACCACGCGCATGCGTGAGCTTGATATTGATGTGGAGAAGATCCACCAGGCTGACAGATCCGCAGCGCGTGAACGCGAAGCAAAGACCGGCGACACCTTCACGCCGCGAGCGCTTGCCATGTTCGTCACGGCTGGTTTCTTTGGCGTGCTTGGCTTTCTTTTGATTCAAGGCAAGCCACAGAACGGCGGCGATGCTTTGCTGGTCATGCTTGGCGCTTTGGGCGGGGCCTGGGCCAGCATCATCAGCTATTACTTCGGCTCAAGTGCCGGCAGTTCCGACAAAACCGCGCTACTCTCCAAGCGATAACAGGGCCGCGCTGAAAATCGCAATCATCACC
>CAIMVC010000196.1 GCA_903844825.1 uncultured Burkholderiales bacterium
AGCGGTCACCGATCCGGTGATGTCGCGCGACTTGATGGAAATGCGCCGGGTGATTGAACCCGCGGCGGTGCGTCTGGCGGCCCTGCGCGCCAGTGACGATGAGCGGCGCAACCTGCGCTCGGCCTACATGGCCATGGCCCGGGCGGTGGCTGGCAAGGGCGACTATGTCAAGGCCGACCTGGCTTTTCACACCATCATTCTGTGCGCCTGTGGCAATCAGTTTTTACGGCAGATGCAAGAAGCCATGGCGGCCTTGCTGCGGGTCAACTTTGAAGTCATCACCAAAAAACCGGGTGGGCCAGCCCATTCGCTGCCGCTGCATGAAGCGGTCTGCGAGGCGATCGAGCGCGGTGACGCCGAGGGCGCCGAACGTGCCGCTCTGGTGCTGATCGACGGTGCAGAAGAAGACCTGCGCGAGCTGGCACCGACTCGCCCCGCCGGGCCCCAAGCCGCAAGCCTGGCAGACAGCCCCCAATCAAACCCAAAAACAAAGGTCTGACCTTATGTCTGAGCCATCCCGACAATTTGAATCCGCCCTGAAACGCTGCGGCTTGATCGCCATTTTGCGCGGTGTGCAGCCACACGAAGCGGTCGCTATCGGCCAGGCGCTGTACGCCGCGGGCTTTCGCATTATTGAGGTGCCGCTGAATTCCCCAGAACCGCTCAAAAGCATTCGCGCCTTGCGTGATGCCCTGCCGGCCGACTGCCTGGTGGGTGCGGGCACAGTGCTGACGCCCCAGGCATGCCGCGAAGTCGCCGATGCGGGTGGCGAGCTGATCGTGATGCCGCACAGCGACGTGGCGGTGATCCGGGCTGCCAAAACCATCGGCCTGTCTTGCGCGCCGGGCGTTGCCACCGTGACGGAAGCATTTTCGGCCTTGAATGCAGGCGCCGACGCGCTCAAACTTTTTCCCGCCGAGGCACTCAGTCCGGCGGTCCTCAAAGCCTGGCGTGCCGTGCTGCCTGCCAACGTGTCACTGATTCCGGTAGGCGGCATCACACCGGACAACATGACACCTTATGCCGAGGCAGGTGCGCGTGGCTTTGGCCTGGGCTCGGCCCTCTACCGTCCCGGTCACAACGCCAGGGACGTCGCCAGCCACGCCAGCGCCTTCATTCAGAGCTGGGGCCGTGTATTTCCTGACGACAGGGCGGGCTAGCCAGCCGACAAATACCGGGGCGCCTGGCACGGCAAACCTGGCCAAGCAACCCCGGCGGCTTCAAGACGCCTGGCGCCCCAACTGCCGCACCTGCTGCTGTGCAGGTCTGTTCAGGCAGCGGTCCAGCCAGGCCGCCACACGCGGATGTTCAGCCAGTAGCGCCGGTACGGGCTTGATCCAGGCCAGCACGGAGGCAAGGCAAATGTCGGCCACGGTAAAGCGGCTACCGGCCAGGTGCTCACGGCCATCAGACGCCAGGTGCTGCTCGAGCACACGCAGGGGCACGGCCAGGCGCCGCCCGGCTTCCTGGGCCAGTTCGGGTTTGCGCTGATCGGCCGGCATGGCGACCTGGTGCATCAGCACCGTCAACGCGTCTTTTTCGCATTCGGTCACCGCCCAGAACGTCCAGCGCAAGACATCGGCCTGCTCTGCAGGGGTGACGCCGGCCAGCGTGCTGCCGTCCTTCGCCTTGAAACGCTGCGCCAGGTACAGCGCGCAGGCCATCGACTCCCAGACGATGACCCCATCGTCATCAATGACCGGAATATGGCCGTTGGGGTTGATCGCCAGAAACTCAGGCGTGCGGGTGCCGCCGCCCTGGTAATGCACCGGCACATGCTCGTAACTCAGTCCGAGTTCATGCGCCACCCACAGGGGGCGAACGGCGCGGGAAGCCACGATGCCATAAATTTTCAGACTCAAGGGGATCTCCTTTACTACTCAACAAGCGGGGTGGACGAAAAGTTCGGTGAGTTCGGCCAGGCTGGTCACGGTTTCGTGCGGCTGGTCCTCATGGGTCCACACGTGGTCTTCGCGGTTGACCCAGACCGTCTGCATGCCGCAGCCCAGGGCGCCCAGCACGTCGAGCGCAGCGTCGTCACCGATGTGCAGCACCTGCTCGGCTTGCGTGTCTGCGGCCGCAGCGGCTGCGTGAAAGATGCGCGGATCGGGCTTGCCGACACCAAACGCCTGGGCGCTGAGGCTGGCCTTGAAATAGCGGCCCAGACCGACCCGGTGCACGTCGGCGTTACCGTTAGACAGCGCCACGACAGGGTAGCGGGCCGACAGGAATTCGAGCATGTGCAAGGCGCCGTCAAACAGCGTGACGTCATGGCGGGCAGCAAAAAACACCTCAAAGGCCGGCTCGGCCAAAGCCGGATTTTCCTGCGATCGCGTCAGGGCCAGCCGAATGAGCTCAAGACGCACGCGGCTCATGTTGTGCGCCAGTTCGGGGCGATCAGCCAGGGTTTTTTCACGCAATTCGTGACGTGCCGCCGGGTCGGCCATCAGCGCAGCAGAGACCGGCGCATGGCTGCGCAGCCAGGCCTGCAAGGCCTTTTCAGCTTTGTCGATGGTTGGCCAGATGGGCCACAAGGTGTCGTCCAGATCGAGCGTGATAGCCCGGATTTTTGAGATGTCCAGCATAGGTAGGGGAGAATAACCCACCATGCCATTTTCAAAAGAACCCGCCTTCACCCATGGCGCCGCCCCTGCCGCCGGCGCCCGCACCGCGGTGCTGTATTGCAACCTGGGCACGCCGGACGCCCCTACGGCGCCAGCCTTGCGCCGCTACCTGGCCGAATTTTTGAGCGACCAGCGCGTGGTGGAAATTCCCCGGCCAATCTGGTGGCTGATCCTGCATGGCATCATTTTGCGGGTTCGGCCCAAAAAGTCAGCCGCCAAATACGCCAGCATCTGGACCGAGCAAGGTTCGCCGCTGAAAGTCTGGACCGACAAACAGGCCAGCCTGCTCGGCCAGGCTCTGCGCGAACGTGGCCACCACGTGCAAACGCGCTACGCCATGCGCTACGGCAACCCCTCCATCGCCTCGCAACTGGACGAGCTCAAAGCCGAAGGCATTACCCGGGTGCTGGTGGTACCCGCCTACCCGCAGTACAGCGCCACCACCTCGGCCAGCGTCTTTGACGCGGTCTACGACTGGGCGCGCCGGGTCAGGCGCCTGCCGGAGTTTCGCTTTGTCAACCGCTACCACGACCACTCGGGCTACATTGCCGCGCTGGCCGACACCGTGCGTGCGCACTGGGCCACCCACGGCCAGCCCGAGCAGTTGGTCATGAGCTTTCACGGTGTGCCCGAACGCACGCTCGAGCTGGGCGACCCCTACCACTGCGAGTGCTACAAGACCGCCCGCCTGCTCGGCGAAGCCCTGGGCCTGACGCCCGAGCGCTACAAGGTGACTTTTCAATCGCGCTTTGGCAAGGCCAAATGGCTGCAGCCCTACACCGAACCCACCCTGGTGGCCCTGGCCGAGGCCGGCACCAAACGCGTTGACGTGATGTGCCCAGGCTTCACCGGGGACTGCCTCGAAACCCTGGAAGAGATCAATGACGAGGCCCGCAAGGCGTTCATGGAAGCCGGCGGAGAATCCTTTCACTACATCCCCTGCCTGAACGACAGCACGCCCTGGGTCGCGGCGCTGGCCAGTATTTGCGAGCAACACCTCGGTGGCTGGGCAACCCAAGAAGCGCCCGATGAAAAAGCCCTGGCGCGCAGCCGTGCAGCCGCACTGGCGCTGGGAGCCAAGCGCTAGTTTTACGCGGGCCGTCCCCGGCCGGGAGAGCGCCTCCGAAGGAAGGCAGCAAAGCACACGAAGTGGGGAGCGTGGGGGCCAACAGCTTTCCGCCGGGCCGCCCCAAGGAAAACAGCGCCCCCTCGTGGGGCAGCGAACCACACGAAGTGGGGAGCGTGGGGGCTACACACCCAGCCGGCGCGCAGCCCGCAGAGCCGTCCGTGCAAGTCCCCGCCCGTCATGGCCGGCTTAGCGTGCCACTCCCCGCCCGTCTTTGCGAGGCCGCAGGCCGTGGCAATCCATGAATTCGCAGCCCTAGATTGCTGCGCTACGCTCTCACGATGACTTGGAAAAAAGCCCCCTGAACGCCCCTCCTTGCCAGGCCCGTGCCAGGCGCGGCAGGATCAGCACCGCCAGCACCACGCCCAGGAGCAACAACGAGACCGGGCGCTGCACAAACACCAGGGCGCTGCCCTCGCCGATCGAGATGGCGTTGCGCAATTGCGCTTCAGCCAGCGGCCCCAGGATCATGCCCACCACCACCGGCGCGGTCGGAAAGTCAAACCGGCGCATCACCACACCCAGCAAGCCGATGCCGTAGAGCAGGAACAAGTCAAAGGCGCTTTGGCGCATGCCGTAGACCCCGACCGTCGCAAAAATCAAAATGCCGGCGTAAAGATACGGCTTGGGAATTTTCAGCAGTTTCACCCACAGGCCGACCAGGGGCAGGTTCAGCACCAGCAGCATCACGTTGCCGATGTAGAGCGAAGCAATCAGCGCCCAGACCAGGGCCGATGAACTGGTAAAGAGTTGCGGGCCGGGCTGGATGCCGTAATTTTGAAAGGCTCCCAGCAAGATGGCCGTAGTGTTCGACGTCGGAATGCCCAGGGTGAGCAAGGGGATCATGGCGGCGGTGACAGTGGCGTTGTTGGCCGCCTCGGGGCCGGCAACGCCCTCGATCGCCCCAACGCTGCCAAATTCATCCCGCACGCCCGCAGGCGCCAGCTTTTTCTCGGTGGCGTAGCTCAAAAAGGTGGGAATTTCGGTGCCACCGGCCGGAATGCAGCCAAAGGGCGCACCTATGGCCGTACCCCGCAACCACGCCGGCCAGGAGCGACGCCAGTCGCTGCCTGTCATGTGCACACGGCTCATCTTGTTCTGGGTATCGACCACCCGCCCCTCATACATGACGGCATACAGGGCTTCGGCCACGGCAAACAGCCCGACCGCCACCAGCACGATCTCAATGCCGTCCAGCAGTTCGGGCACGCCAGCGGTGTAACGCGCCTGCCCCGAAATCTGGTCCAGCCCGACCAGGCCCGCGGCCAGTCCAAGCAGCAAGGCCGTCAGGCCCCGCACGGTGCTTTTGCCCAGCACCGCACTGACGGTGGTGAACGCCAGCAGCATCAGCAAGAAGTACTCGGGCGGCCCGAGCTTGACCGCCTGCTCGGCGACCACGGGCGCAAACCGCGTCACCAGCACCGTGGCAATGGTGCCCGCCACCAACGAGCCTACGGCCGCGGTGGCCAGCGCCGCGCCGGCGCGCCCACTCTTGGCCATCTTGTTGCCTTCCATGGCAGTCACCATGCTGGCCGTTTCGCCAGGCGTGTTCAGCAAGATCGAGGTGGTCGAGCCGCCGTACATGGCGCCGTAGTAAATGCCGGCAAAAAAGATCATTGAGGCCGTGGCCTCGACCTTGGCCGTGATCGGCAGCAGCATGGCCACCGCAACAGCTGGCCCGATGCCCGGCAGCACGCCGATGGCTGTTCCCAGCGCACAGCCAACAAAGCACCACAGCAAATTAACCGGCGTGGCGGCGGTGGCAAAACCCTGCAGCAGTTGTTGAAAGATGTCCATGCTCAGAGCCAGCCGGTCGAGGTCAGGCCGGGCAGGTTGATAGCCAGAAACTGGGTGAACATCCAGAACACCGGCGCAGCAATAGCCAGGCCGATCAGAGCGTCCTTCAGCAGCAGGCGCAAGCTCCAGGCAACGCGGCCTTCAGCGCCGCGCAAGCCCTGCACCGCCAGCACAAAGCACAGGGCGCAACTCAGGATAAAGCCGATGCTGGTGATCAGCGCAGCATTGGCCAGCAAGCCGGCCGACACCCATACAAAGCCCGGCCAGTACGCCTGGCTTGCCCCTGGCGGGGCATCGAGCGAGCGAAAACCGCCGCTACGGGCTTCCCAGACGATGAAGGCGCCGCAAACCAACAGGGCCAGACTGACCAGCCAGGGCAGGAAGTTGGGGCCGACACCGCCGTAACCTGCCGCAGCCGGAATACCCAGCGCACCGCCAGCCAGTGCCAGCGCAGTAAGAACAATGCCCAGACCGATCAGTGTCTGGATGAAATTCGGGTCGGGCGCATCGACCGCTGGCGCGGATGTGCTCATTGCTGGGACAACATTCAGAGCATCCCCGACTTGACCATCGTGGCACGCAGGCTGGCAAAGTCGTCGTCGACGAATTTGTCGAACGCGGCGCCACTGAGGACAGCCGGCGTCC
>CAIMVC010000197.1 GCA_903844825.1 uncultured Burkholderiales bacterium
GGTGCCGACGTGCTCGATGGCGGTGCCGGCTCTGATCAGTTGTTTGGCCTCGGCGGTGCCGACACCTTCAAGTTCGACCTGGCCACGGCCGGCGCCGACGACAAGGACCGTGTCTGGGACTTTACGGCTGCTGACCGGGTCGAGCTGAGCAATGGCGCCCGCCTGACAGGTGACGCTCTAAAGGCCGTCGTTAATTCGGCCAAGCTGGTCGACAGCGATGCCGATGGCGCGGTTGACGACCTGCGCCTGTCACTGAGTCAGGCCGGTAAGTCACTGATTATCGACCTGGTGGACACCGCCCGCGTCTGGGTCGACGCCAGCGGCAACTACCTCAGCACCAACCCGACGGCCGACAGAATCGATAAAACCGTCAATGCCCTGAGCTACAGCTGGAAAGCGCACACCTTGCTGGAGAAGGTTCGGGTCGAGGTCGGGCAAGCCAGTCCTTCGACCGACGAGCGTGGTGCGCTGTCGCTGCTGCTGGACGGGCTGGCCGATGCGCGCCCGGGCCTGTCTGCGGGTCGCGACGTGAGCGCAGCCGAACTGGATGCAACGAGTAAGGCCGTCAACCTGCAAGACGCCATCGCCATCCTCAAGATGATCGTGGGCTTGAACGTCAACGGCGGCAGTCAAGCACTGTCGCCTTACCAGGCGCTGGCGGCAGACTTTGACGGCAACGGCGGGGTCGAGCTCAATGACGCCATTGGCGTGCTCAAGCACGTGGTCGGCCTGACCGGCGCCGGCACACCGACGCCGGCCTGGAAGTTCGTGGACGAAGCCAGCGATGCGGTAGCCGCGATCACGGCGCTCGGCGGCAACCCGCTGCGCCCCGGCCAGCCCCCGGCCATCGCGCTGGACCTCACCGGAGACGCAACGACCGTGCACCTCGGGCTGGTAGGTTATTTGCGTGGTGACGTGGACGGCAGCTACGCCGGCGGCGGCAGCGCAGGCAGCTTGCCCCAGACCTACTTCACGGATCACCAGCTGAGCTTGTCGCAGTTCGGGGTTTACGCAGCGCCTTAAAGCGCTTTCGAACGGCTTCGACAGGCTTCGACAGGCTTCGACAGGCTTGCGCGCGGGCAGGAGGAACTCTTCGATACCTCAGGGCGGACCCGCAGATGGAGCGCCTGTTCCTGGGCGGGGCACACACCACGGGTGCGACGGCGGCTCCGGGCTGAGCGTCTTTTTACAGCAGCGGCCGCAGGGTCTGCGCGGCTTCCTGGAGCACCGGAAGAATCCGGCCGATGGCGTGGTCGGTCTCTTCCCGGTTGATGGGCATGGTCATGCTGATGGCGCCGTGCACGCTGTTGTTGCGGTCGAGTAGCGGAACCGCTATGCCCCGGAAATTGAGCTCGAGCTGTTGCTCGGAGATAGCCCAGCCCTGACGCTTGAAGGTCATCAGCTCTTCCCGCAAACCCTGTTTGCTGGCCTTGGTGTAGGAGGTAAACGAGCGCAGATCGTGCGCCTGCAGCCAGGCATCCACGTTCGCCTCGTCGCCGCAAGCCAGCATGATCATGCCGGCGGCAGTCACTTGCGCCGGCATGCGCGTGCCAGGCATGTAGCCGCTGGCCATGTGCCGCTGATGGCCGCTGCGGGCAATGAAAACCGTGTCCCCGCCATCGAGAACGCCAAGGTAGGCAATCTCATCGGTGCTGGGGGGGATGAGGGCATGGTAGCGATGGGGTGTTTCCGGTGCGACTGATGATCGGTGGTGACGCGCCAACCAGTCACCGTTCGCTCGGAGGCTCCCATTCCCATTCGTCCTGAGGTTTGGAAGGACCTGGTAATCGCCCACGACGGCCTCAACGGCCACTATGGCGTCAACGGCTCCCACTGCATGGGTGAATAAATACGGGAGATGCTTGAGGATGTCGGCTACGGGTCCGGGCTCCCCTTTCAGCGGACGTCAAGTGTCCTTCGATACCTCAGGAGGAACGGACAGGAACCTCAGGACGAACGGACTGGAATCTCACGACGAACGGCGTGCTGACAGACCGAGGCGATTAAGCGGCCAGTGATGGGCGCAGGTCGTACTTGTGGATTTTTTCGATCAGGGTGGTGCGCTGCAGGCTCAGCAGGCGGGCAGTCTGTGACACGTTACCGTCGGTGCGGCTGAGTGCTTGCGAGATCAGGTCGCGTTCGATGTCGGCGAGTCTGTCCTTGAGAGAGACACCGGCTTCCGGCAGGGTCGACATGCCCTGAGCCAGCATGATGAGGGCCTCGACGTCGGTGGGCGCCTCGCTGACCTGCTTGGGCAGGGTGTTGATTTGCTGGCTTTGCCCCAGCTCTTGCAGCGGCAGCAGTGCTTTGCTCGGGCTGACACAGCGCTCGGCCTGCAGCGCGGCCAGCCCTTTGGGTAGCAGGTTGGCCGGCACGGTACCCAGGGCCAGA
>CAIMVC010000198.1 GCA_903844825.1 uncultured Burkholderiales bacterium
AAGACTCGTGGACCTGTTCCAAGGCCGCCTGAACGCAGTGCAAAGCGCCGCAGCTCGGAAAGCCAGATGAGTGCGAGCGTCGGGCGCACGGTCGTTTGCCTGGGTCTGGCGCAGACCCTGGCCTGGGCATCGAGCTATTACCTGCCGGCCATGCTGGCAGTCTCCATGGCCCGCGATATCGGCGTTAGCACTGCGTCGGTCTTTGCCGGATTTTCGCTGGCGCTGATCGTCTCGGCCCTGCTCGGCCCCGCGGCAGGCAAAGCCATAGACCGCTACGGTGGACGGCGGGTGCTGATGCTCAACAGCCTGATGTTCGCACTCGGTCTTGCCACGCTGGCCGCAGCGCAAGGTCTGCTGAGCCTGTTCGCGGGCTGGGCCCTGCTTGGCGTGGCGATGGCGGCGGGTCTTTACGAGTCAGCCTTCGCCACCCTGGTGCACTTGTACGGCCAACGCTCCAGGGGTCCGATCACGGGCATCACGCTAATGGCAGGCCTGGCCAGCACCGTGGGCTGGCCTTTATCGGCCTGGCTCGAGTTGGAGTGGGGCTGGCGCAGCGCCTGCCTGACCTGGGCTGGCCTGCACCTGCTGCTAGGCTTGCCGCTGAACAGTCTGCTGGCCCGAGCGCCAGCGCCTGCATCGGCGACCGACTCCAACAACTCGTCCCCTCAGTTGCAGCCAGCAGTGGACGCGGCGATGGCACCCGCCCAAGTTGAGCGGCCCACGCGCACCGCCGTGCTGCTGGCACTGGCGTTTGCCCTCACGTGGTTCATCAGCACGGCCATGGCGGCCCACCTGCCGCGCTTGCTGCAAGTCCAGGGCGTGCCGCTGGCCACCGCGCTGCTGCTCGCTGGCCTGGTGGGACCGGCCCAGGTCGCTGGGCGCTTGCTCGAGTACGGCCTGCTGCGCCACGTCCACCCTGTGCTGTCGGCGCGCGTGGCAGGCGCCTTGCACTCGTTGGGCGCGCTCATCTTCTTGTGGCTTGGCGGGGTCGGCGGCGCGGCTTTCACGCTGCTGCATGGCGCGGGTAACGGCGTGCTGACCATCGCCAAGGGCACCTTGCCGCTGGTGCTTTTTGGCGCCAAGGACTACGGCTTGCGTCAGGGCCTGTTGATGCTGCCAGCACGTTTTGCCCAGGCGGTGGCACCGTATGTGTTCGGCCTGGTCATCGATGGCTTTGGCGCCGGCGCCTTGTGGCTATCGGCGGCGCTGGGTGGGTTCTGCTTTGTGGCGTTGATGCTCTTGCCAGGGCCGAGTACGAACAAGCAAGCAACGGCCGGGCGCTAAAAACGGATCAGGCCGCGACGCGGCTTTTCTCGTGCGCCAGCGCCATCACCTCACGCGGCGGCAAACCCTTTAGCGTGTGATCGCTCCAGACCTGCCGCCAGCGGCGTGCCCCCGGCAAACCGTGACGCAAACCCAGCATGTGCCGGGCGATGGCGCTAAACGGTGTGCCGTGGCTTTGCGCTTCGCGCTCCATGTAATCGACCATGCGGGCCTCCACCGACTCGCGCGTGATCAGCGACTCAGTCGACGCGCTCGACTTGCCCAGGAACTCGGCATCCCAGCCGGCCAACCACCAGGGATTGTGGTAAGCCTCCCGCCCGACCATCACGCTGTCGACCTGCTGCAACTGCTCAAGCACCTGCGCCGACGTGGTGATGCCGCCGTTGACACCAATCACCAGGTGCGCAAAGTCGCGCTTGAGCTGATGCACCCACTCATAACGCAGCGGCGGAATTTCACGATTTTCCTTGGGTGAGAGACCTTGCAGCCAGGCGTTGCGGGCGTGGACGATAAAAGTGCTGCAGCCAGCCTGGCTGACGGTACCGATGAAGTCGCGCACAAAGCCGTAACTTTCGCTCTTGTCGATACCAATGCGGTGCTTGACGCTGACCCGCACAGCCACGCTGTCCAACATGGCCTTGACGCCGTCAGCCACCAGCGCAGGTTCGGCCATCAGGCAGGCACCGAAGGCGCCACGCTGCACCCGCTCGCTCGGACAGCCGCAGTTGAGGTTGATCTCGTCATAGCCCCACTGCTCGCCCAGCCGCGCGGCCCGCGCCAGATCCGCCGGCTCGCTGCCGCCCAACTGCAGGGCCAGCGGATGTTCTTCCGCGTTAAAACGCAAATGCCTGGGCACGTCGCCATGCAGTAGCGCACCGGTAGTCACCATCTCGGTGTAGAGCAGCGCGTGGCGCGACAGCAAACGATGAAAGTAACGGCAATGCCTGTCCGTCCAGTCCATCATCGGGGCGACGGACAGCAAAGGGTAAGCGCGGGCGGAGTCGGGTAGGTCGTTGAGCACCCGCGCATTTTCGCAGGTCAGCGGCCCCCTCGTGCCGCACAACTTGCACCCGCCTCACTCGTTCGGGTTGTTACCCCGGATACCGAGCTCGGCCTTGACCCGGAGCTGAAGTTGCTCCAGCGCATCGACCAGCCTGTCGATAGCCGGCAGATCCTTGACGGGCTGAGCCTGCAAGGCCTGCAAATCGGCGCGCATCCGGTCGTAGCGGCCACGCAGGGTGTCCAGCCCATCGGCCCCAGCGGGGTCTGGCACCGTGCTCAATCAAACCGCGGATGCGGCTGACCACTTTGACGCAAGGGGCTGTGCGTGCGCGCAGGCCCACTGGGACCGCGGGGGGATTCGGTATTGGGTAACAAGTCAAGACGGGTCATAAAAGTCCTTTAGATCAATGTCAACGCGATACGTCCGTACCAGCACTGCCTCAGTGCGACACCAGCAAACAAGAAACCGGCAAGTCCGCTGCAACCATGGCGGCGGCCACGGCCGTCACCACCACCGCCCCGTACGCCAGCAAAGCCAGCACCAGACGCCAGGCCGCGGCGTGTGCGGCCAGACGCTCACTGGCAACATGGTTCAAAAAATGGGCCCAGTGGTCGAAAATCATGATCAACTCCCGGTTCAGTCGCCGCCGGCCTGTTGGACACCCGGCGAGTGCTTCGTTGGGAGAATGATCACCGCTCTGGCGCGGATGAGGTATCGGCGAAATGATGCGCTGGATGTCAGCGCAGTCCGACAGGAGCGCTCTGGCGAGGAAGCCAGACCGGCGCATTGGAGGGGGCCGGCAACCGGCGCATCTATTTTCTAAATCCCTGCCGAACACGGCTGCCGCTTCTGAAATTGATCAAGTTGGCGAGCCCTTCGCCTAACAGCTGACCGACCTCTGCAGCTGTTTTGTAGCTCACAGCCTTCTATGAAAGTTAGGTCAACGGCACCCCGAGCGATGCTAGGTCTGCGTCAGTCCAATGCTTTTGGAGCTCGGATCCGCCCCTTCGTAGTCGGAAGACGCAACAGGTTGTTCTCGGACACCGTGGCCGGCGCCAACGCGAGCGCCGGGGTTGTGCCGCCAAAGATTTTTATCGGCATCTATCCCAACACCTCCTGCCTCAAGGTTCTTTCATCATCCGGGGCGTCTGCCGGGATTCATGAAGGTTCGCAAAGCCATCAAACTGGCGGGCATGACGTGTGTCGAGCTTTTAGATGTCGCCCATTGGGAAACACCTGACACCCAGCTTGCGCTGGACGCTGGCACGCTGACCCCGCTCGTGCAGCTTTGCCGCGTCGCGCAACCGATGTTTTGAGGCAATGAACGCCTGGCTTGGGTCGCTATCGGATCGGCTTAGCGTGACCCGGCCGGTTGCACGCCAAAAAATTGAAGGGCCGCCGCCAGCAGCGCCCCCTGCCCCTGCGGTGTGCCCCCTTCGCTCCAGCCGATGTCTGCCGGCATCTGGAAACCCCTGCTGGACGCAAACTGCTGGGCCGTCTGCAGTTTCAAGGGGCCCAAAAACGCGCCGTGTGCGACGCCCTCAAAGTACTGGAGGTCGAAGCTGGCACCGGGCTCGAGCTTGACTTTTTCAGCCCACTCCAGGGTGGTCAGCATCCGACCCTGAGGCTGCGAATCGCTACAGTTTTGCGCTGTGCCGGGTGGTGCGCTTGACAGCTCAATGGTGAAACGGCAAGGATCGGAAATCATCCAGCGCTTTTGCCCCAGGCGCGCGCCAAGGTCGTCTTCCCTGCCAAAGGCAATCATTACCGGAACCCGAAGCACCCAGGGATAGCCGATCCCGACTGGCGTGGGGGCTTCAGAGAACACGCCCTTGAGATGGGTCGGATTCAACTCGGCGGCCAGGTTCAGGACCACCGACGCCCCGTTGGAGATGCCATACAAGTAAATGCGCCGTGGATCGATGCTAGCGACCTTGATCAGGCAGGTGCCGCATTCTCCATCGCCGCAGGAAAAGTCGATCGGGACGTGGTTTTCCTTGGCCAGTTCGAGCAGGGTCTTCCTGTGGCTGCCGGCGACGGCATAAACGGTCTTGTCTTTGTGCAGTTTGCTGGAGAAGGTGATGTTGGCCATGATGGG
>CAIMVC010000199.1 GCA_903844825.1 uncultured Burkholderiales bacterium
GCGCACGGCCAACTTGGTTCAACTCGGCGCCTCCTTGCTCGTCACGCTACCGCTGGCCTGGCTCGAAACCGAGCCTATTGTCTGGAACCACGAATTCATGGGCGCCATGGCCTGGTCGGTGCTGGTGCTCACCCTGGGCGGGAGTTCGCTGCTTTACATGTTGATTCAGCGCGGCGCAGCCACCTCGGTCACCAGCTTGATGTACCTGGTGCCGCCAACGACGGCCATCATGGCCTGGTTTTTGTTTGGCGAACTGATCACCGTCACCACACTGCTGGGCACCTTGCTGACGGCGCTGGGCGTGAGCCTGGTGGTCAGGTCTGCCTCCCGGCCGCGTTAGTCGTTGTGGATGCGCAGGCCGCCAACCCTTGATTTTTTCAAACCCCTTCCCACAAGGATTTCATGATGAGCATCGGCCCCCAAGGAAAAAAACGGATTGCAGTGATCGCAGGTGACGGCATCGGCAAGGAAGTCATGCCCGAGGGCCTGCGCGTGATGGATGCGGCCGCCCGCAAATTCGGCATCGACCTGCACTTCGATCATTTCGATTTTTCGAGCTGGGACTATTTTGAAAAGCACGGCAAGATGCTGCCCGACGACTGGAAGGATCAAATTGGCGGGCACGACGCCATCTACTTTGGTGCGGTTGGCTGGCCCGAGAAAATTGCCGACCATGTCTCGCTCTGGGGCTCTTTGTTGCTGTTCAGGCGCGAGTTTGACCAGTACATCAATTTGCGCCCGGCGCGGCTGATGCCGGGCATCATTGCGCCCGTGGTGCGGCGCGACGGCAGCCCGCGCCAGCCGGGCGAGATCGATTTTTACATCGTCCGTGAAAACACCGAAGGCGAGTACTCCAGCATAGGTGGCAAGGCCTTTCCCGGTACCGATCGTGAGTTCGTCTTGCAGGAATCCGTATTTACCCGCATTGGTGTGGACCGCGTGCTGAAGTTCGCTTTTGAACTGGCGCAGACCCGTCCCAAGAAGCACCTGACCAGCGCCACCAAGTCCAACGGAATCTCAATTTCGATGCCCTACTGGGACGAGCGTGTGGTCGAGATGGCCAAAAACTACCCCGGCATCACGCTCGACAAGTTTCACATCGACATCCTGACCGCTCACTTTGTGCAACGCCCCGACTTTTTTGACGTCGTGGTGGCCAGCAATCTGTTCGGTGACATCCTCAGCGACCTCGGGCCCGCCTGTACCGGCACCATCGGCATTGCGCCCAGCGCGAACCTCAACCCCGAGCGGAAATTCCCGTCCTTGTTCGAGCCCGTTCACGGCTCGGCGCCCGACATTGCTGGACGGCAAATCGCCAACCCGATCGGACAAATCTGGTGCGGCGCCATGATGCTGGAGTTTCTTGGCTACAAGGAGGCGCACGATGCGGTCGTCAAAGCCATCGAGACCACCCTGGACCCGCGCAGCGGCGCACCGCGCACACCCGATCTGGGGGGCACGGCCAGCACCAGCGATTTGGGTCAAGCCATTGCAGCGGCTTTGTCGCAGGCCTGATCGCGTCGGCAGCGTCGGTTACCAACGTTTGATTCGTTGGTGCCGTGCTGCCATCTTTATTTGCGGCCGGGCAAAAACGACTAGAATTTGTCTCCGCCCGGAACGATGTCCTGGCCTTGCTCTGACGCCCTAGAAGGCGAGTCTTTTTGATCGCTCAGCAGCAAAAATTAAGCTGGTTGGCTCGCACTTTCGAATTGGTTTGCTGCAAGTCACCTCGGCGCCGGGCGAATAACCTGGCCAAGTGTCAGAAAATATTTATCTTCCGAGGGTTTTTGCGTGAATAAGACTGAACTGATCGAGCACATTGCCGAAAAATCCGACATTTCCAAAGCCGCAGCCACGCGTGCGCTGGAGTCGGTGATTGGCGCAGTCGTCACTACTTTAAAAAAAGGTGAGACCCTATCGCTGGTCGGTTTTGGTACATTTGTCGCCGGAACACGTGATGCCCGCACCGGTCGCAACCCACGCACCGGCGATGCGATTAAAATCGAGGCTGCCAAGGTTCCAAAGTTCCGTCCGGGCAAGGCGCTCAAAGATGCCTTGAACGAATGAACGGGTTTTCGTAAAGTTGAGGTTGGGGTGCTTAGCTCAGTTGGTAGAGCAGCGCCTTTACACGGCGTAGGTCGGCGGTTCGAGTCCGTCAGCACCCACCAAAAACTTTCAAGCTAAAAAGGCGAACGCACAGTTCGCTTTTTTTTCGTCAGGCCCTGCCCAGTTGTCGATGATCGCGCCTTAGCGGCGCACAGGAAATTTCAGATGTTTGATTTCATACGCAAGCACACCAAGATCACCATGGGCTTGTTGTTCCTGCTCATTGTTCCCTCGTTCGTGCTTCTGGGCTTGAACGACCACAACCGATCGGGCACCACAGCAGCCGTTGCCAAAGTCGATGGCCGTGACATCACTCAGGCCGAGTGGGACGCCGCGCATCGAAATGAAATTGATCGCCTGCGCGCCTCCATGCCCAACCTGGACCCCAAGTTGCTCGACTCACCAGAGGCCCGATACACCACGCTGGAGCGGCTGGTGCGTGACCGTGTGTTCAGCGCTGCCGCCGAGAAGTCCTATCTGATCACCAGCGACCAGCGTCTGGCGCGTGAGCTGCAGGAGAACCCGCAAATTGCCGCGCTGCGCAAGGCCGATGGCACGCTGGACCTGGAGCGCTATCGTCAGTTGCTCGGCTCTCAGGGCATGACCCCCGAGATGTTCGAGGCCAATGTGCGGGGTGAATTGTCGAACCGGCAGGTGCTCACCGGCGTGGCGGGCACCGGCTTTTCTTCGGCTGCCGTTGCCGACAGGGCACTGTCTGCCTATTTTGAAAAACGCGAGTTGCAGCTTGCGCGCTTCAACCCCAGCGACTACGCCGCCAAACTTACGCCCACGGACGCCGAGCTGGAGCAGTTTTACCAGGCCAACAGCGCGCTGTTCAAGGCACCTGAGCAAGCGGCCATCGAGTACGTAGTGCTCGACGCAGAGGCGGTGGGCAAGTCCATCGTCATCAACGAATCGGACCTCAAAACCTATTACGAGCAAAACCTGCAGCGCTTGAGCGGCACCGAGCAACGCCGGGCCAGCCACATTCTCATCAATGCGCCCAAGAGTGCTCCTGCTGCCGAGCGCGAAGCCGCAAAAGCCAAGGCGGCTGAGCTGCTCGCCGCCGTGCGCAAGGCCCCAGGCACCTTCGCTGCCGTGGCGCGCAAGAGTTCACAAGACACGGGCTCTGCTGCCAACGGTGGCGACCTTGATTTCATTGCCCGTGGTGCCATGGTCAAGGCCTTTGAAGATGTTGCATTCGGCATGAACAAGGGCGATGTCAGTGATCTGGTGGAAACAGAATTCGGCTACCACATCATTTTGCTGACCGACATCAAGGCGCCCAAACAACGCAGCTTTGACGAGATGAAGCCGGAACTGCAAGCGGAGCTCAAAAAGCAGCAGTTGCCCAAAAAATTCGCAGAAGCTGCCGAGCAATTCACCAACGCGGTGTACGAGCAGCCCGACAGCCTCAAGCCCGTGGCCGAGCGTTTAAAGCTGGAGGTCAAAACCGCGTCGGGCCTGAGCCGCACGCCTGCGGTAGACGCTAAGGGACCACTGGCCAATGCCAAATTTTTGACGGCCATTTTCTCTGCCGATGCCATCGAGAAAAAGCGCAACACCGAGGCGGTCGAGGTCGCGTCGGGTCAACTGGTGTCGGGGCGCATCACCGAGCACACGCCGGCGCGAACCCTGCCGCTGGCCGACGTCAAGGATCGCGTCAAAGCGCGCTGGCTGGTGGTTCGCAGCGCTGAAGAAGCGCTCAAGGATGGCAGCGCCAAATTGGCCGCTTGGCAGGCCAAGCCCGCTGAGGCTAATCTGCCCGAGACGCTGGCCGTGTCGCGCGCCGAACCCAAGAGCCTTCCGCTGCAGGTCCTGGACGCGGCGCTGCGTGCTGATCCTGCCGCACTGCCGATCCTCCTTGGCGTTGACCTTGGCCCCCAGGGCTATGTCGCGTTGAAAGTCACGAAGGTCTTGCCCGCCGAGCCACGCAACGAAGCGGCGACCCGCCAGGACCGATCGCAGTATGCGCAGTGGTGGACCTCGGCTGAAGGACTGGCGTACTACAAAGTCATGCAGGACCGTTTCAAAGTCGAATTCAAGGTCCCCAAGCCAGTAGCAGGCCAAGCCCTTGCGGAATCTTCAAGCAACCCGTCTGGCAACCGGTAAAAGGACATGGAGTTAACGCTATAATTTGCCCCTGCGGTGGCTGTAGCTCAGTTGGTAGAGTCCAGGATTGTGATTCCTGTTGTCGTGGGTTCGAGCCCCATCAGCCACCCCACTAAAATCAAGCACTTAGCCCGGTTATCCGGGCTTTTTGCCTTCCGGGGTTGTGGGCGCCGACGCGGATTTGACCCAAGTGCCGACCTTTGACTGCCCCACCATTGGCGGCTGCTACCCCGCGCCCAGTAACGCGTTGAGTTCCATCGCGCTGGAGCACAGGAAATCGGGGGGGCGGGTCAATTTGACTTCGGCGCCAGCAGAACCTCAAAACCCCTTGCTGACCAAAGCCCAAGCGTGAAACTTGGGACTGTTACTGATCAGAGTCGGCACTGTGCCGATACGCCCTGCCAGAGTGAACTGGACGGTGAATTGCTTTGTACCCGCCCACACCAGCCCGATCCCGCCACCGCTGAGCCTCGCTTGATTGATGCCGCTGACCCAGGGTGACTTGTTGATGGTCAAGCGCGCGCTGTCAAAAAAAGCCATCACCTGCCAGCGGCCATCAGTCCCCAAAATCGGCCCATCCAGCAAGCGACGCAGTTCCACGGACACCAGAGCGCCGTTGTCGCCAGACAAGGCGCCCGTGTCGTAGGCGCGCATCGAATTAGGTCCACCCACCGTCATCTTCTGCGACTGATCAAGATTGGTGTGGGCCGTCTGCCCTGAAAGCGCAACGTACAGCGTGTCCTTGTTCGTCAACGTCTGCAGGTGGTTGGCCCAGGCGTTGTACTTGACGAAGTTGCCCTGCGTCTGAGCTGTGTCGCTGTCGGCCAGCTGCGCGGCTGAGTTCGAAAAGCTCACGCGGCCCACGCTCGCCGCAGCCTTCCAACTGGTGAGCCCCTGGGGCACGAGCGCGCGAGCGTCACCATTCAGGCTGAACGTGGTGCTCAGGAGCTTGCGGTCTTTTTGGGTGTTGGCCGTGTCAACGCGATCATCCAGCCACAAACCATCTACCTGTAGCTGCGCGTACACGTTCTGAGCTTGGCTGCGCACCACCGGCTGCTTGACCCACAGGCTGGCCACACCGGCCGTGCCATGCCCGTCTATCGCTGACAGTGAATCCCCCAGCACATAGCGCAGTGTCGATCCCGATCCACCCACGCGGGTGCCAATGCCATTGAGCAAAGTTTCATATGACAACTGACCGTAGCGCATGCCTTTGCCGGAACTGAGCACCGTGGCGCCCAGCACATCGCCGTGTTGCAGCGGGTTTGTGATGTTCACGCTGGCACCAACACGGTCTTTCCCCGTGTAGCGGCTGCCGCTGTTGTCGACGAAGGCGCTGCCGGTCACCATCGGCAGTGGCGCCACGCTCAGCACCAAGTCAGAGGTGCCGACCATCTGGCCAGCTTGTACGCTCGCTTCAACGGAAATCCCCGGGATGTCTGAGAGCAGC
>CAIMVC010000200.1 GCA_903844825.1 uncultured Burkholderiales bacterium
ATTCACAACAGTCATTGCCAGCACCAAAGTCCAACAATATTGCCACTACAAGAAAATCAGAATGGCAGCGCTAAGTGCTTGATTTTATTGGGGCTGAGTGGGTAAAAAGTCGGGGAAACTCGATTTGGTGTCGAACTCGGGAGGCCTGCCGACCCCAGCCAGCCGGGGAGGACGGCCGGCGCCCGAACCCCGTTGAAATGAAACCCTCAGGGCAACTGACTAAGGCTTGATAGCAAAGTCTTCCTTGGTCTGGCCGTTGGCAACCAGGGCCGACAACCAGCGCGGCATCAAGCCCCGACCACTCCAGGTCTCTCCTGCCGGTCCACGGTACTTGGGGGCGACCACCGCGCCCGCCTTCGAAGCGCCGGCTTTTTTGGCAGCGCCAGCACGCCAGCCTGTGACCGGCGCTTTAGCTTTGGCCGCTACCCGACCCCTGGCTTTTGTGCCACGCCGCTTGCCGCCCTGAAGATCCTTGACGGTGATGCCAAAAGCCTGCATCTTGGCCAATATGTCCTGCACCGTCGAGTCAAATTCACGCGAGCGAATATCGCTGGCCTGCTTTTGAAGCTTTTCGATCTGGCTCTGAATATCCATCAAACTGCTCATACTGCACTCCTGATTAAACAAACAAACGGAGGCTGACTATAAACCCGGGTCAGCACCGTGTCCATTTATTCAAATACAGGCGCCTGCGCAAACTGACAGGCAGCAGCATCCTTGGCAGAAAGCAGGGGCGAGACGCCCTCTGGCCATTGAATACCAATGGATGGATCATTCCAGGCAATGCAGCGCTCATGCTCGGGGGCGTAGTAATCGGTGGTTTTGTACAAAAACTCAGCCGTCTGACTCAGCACCAAAAAGCCGTGCGCAAAGCCAGGGGGAATCCAAAGTTGCCGGTGGTTATCCTGTGATAACTCAACGCCAACCCATTGACCAAACTGGGGGGAACTGCGGCGCAAATCAACCGCCACATCAAAGACCTTGCCCTGCACCACCCGCACCAGTTTGCCTTGCGCCTGTTGAATCTGGTAATGCAGGCCCCGCAATACACCCTGGGCGCTGCGACTGTGGTTGTCCTGGACGAAGGTCACATCTGTTCCGGTTGCCAGGGAAAAAGCTTTTTGATTGAAACTTTCAAAAAAGAAACCTCTGGCGTCGCCAAACACCTTGGGCTCGATCAGCAACACATCAGCAAGGGCGGTAGGACTGACTTTCATTGACTAAAAAACCTGATTCGAAAGAATTTGCAAAAGGTAGCGACCGTAGCCGTTCTTGCTCAGCGGCTGAGCCAGGGCCTCCAACTGGACGGCGGAAATATAGGACTTGCGATAGGCTATTTCCTCTGGGCAAGCGATTTTCAAGCCCTGACGGTTTTCTATGGTGGCAATGAACTGGCCAGCCTCCAGCAGGGACTCGTGGGTGCCTGTATCCAGCCAGGCCATGCCCCGGCCCATGAGTTCGACCGTTAACTGGCCGCGTTCGAGATAGACCCGGTTGACGTCGGTGATTTCGAGCTCGCCGCGCGCAGAGGGTTTGATGGAGGCGGCAATGTCGCACACCTGCTCATCGTAAAAATACAGGCCGGTGACCGCGTAATTGGATTTTGGCTGAAGGGGTTTTTCCTCAATGCTGACGGCGCGCCTGTGCGCATCGAATTCCACCACGCCATAGCGTTCGGGATCATGCACATGGTAGGCAAATACGGTGGAGCCCTGGGTGCGCTGCGTGGTGTTGCGCAATTGCGACTCAAAATCATGACCGTAGTAAATATTGTCACCAAGAATCAGCGCTGACGGCGCATGACCCACGAATTTTTTCCCAATAATAAAAGCCTGCGCCAGCCCATCCGGGCTGGGCTGAACCGCATATTCCAGGTGGATACCCCATTGACTGCCATCGCCCAACAACTCGGCAAACCGCGGCGTGTCCTGCGGCGTTGAAATAATCAATATCTCCCGAATTCCTGCCAACATGAGGGTGCTGAGCGGGTAATAAATCATGGGTTTGTCATACACCGGCAGTAACTGCTTGGACACCGACATGGTGACCGGGTAGAGCCGCGTGCCGGAGCCGCCGGCGAGGATGATGCCTTTGCGCTGGGTCATAACTTGTCCTGAAGATGTCGATGGGTTACGGGAGTATTTCGGCCAGCATGCGGTCAACGCCCAGTTGCCAGGGCGGCAGCGTCAGGCCGAACGTCGACTGCAGCCGGCGTGTGTCGAGGCGGGAATTGTGCGGCCGCCGGGCGGCTGTGACAAAAGCACTGCTGGGCACCGGGGCGATCTCACGCGCCTTGAACGCCAGCTCAGGCTGCAAACGCCGGGCCTGTGCAATGACATGACAGGCGTAACCATGCCAGGACGTTTCGCCACTGGCCACGAGGTGGTAGGCGCCAGCCAAGGGGGCGGAGGCGCTCGCTATCGGCCCGCGACCTCGCACCTGACGAATCGCATGCGCCGTCACGTCGGCCAGCAACTCGGCGCCGGTGGGGGCGCCCCACTGGTCATCAATCACGGTCAGCCGCTCGCGCTCACGCGCCAGCCGCAACATGGTTTTTGCAAAGTTTTGGCCGCGCGCGGCGTAAACCCAGCTGGTGCGAAAGATGAGATGCCGCTCGCAGGCAGCCCGGATGCGCTCTTCGCCTTCAAATTTGGTTTGACCGTACACATTGACAGGGGCGGGCACATCCGACTCGGTCTGCGGATTCTGCCCGAGGCCATCAAATACATAGTCGGTGCTGTAGTGAACCAGCCAGGCACCCAGACGCTGCGCTTCCTGCGCAAGCACACCCGGCGCCAGGGCGTTCACCAGACGGGCCTGATCGGGCTCGCTTTCGGCCTTGTCGACAGCGGTATAGGCCGCCGCATTGACGATCAGCTCGGGGGCCACGTCGCGCACGGTTTGCGCCAGCTCCTCCAGACGTGCGAGGTCCCCGCAAGGGTGAGTGCTGCCAGAGCCCAGGGCGACCACCTCGCCCAATGGGGCCAGACTGCGCTGCAATTCCCAGCCAACCTGGCCGTTCTTGCCCAGCAACAAAATTTTCATGGCCGCGCGCCGGCGGCCGCCGCTTCATGGGCGTAGTGGGTCTGAACCCAATCCCGGTAGGCACCACTTTGCACATGGGCCACCCACTCGGGGTTGGCCAGGTACCACTGAACCGTCTTGCGCAAGCCGGTCTCGAAGGTTTCGGCCGGCTTCCAGCCCAGTTCGCGCTCGATCTTGCCAGCATCAATGGCATAGCGGCGGTCATGACCAGGCCTGTCCTTGACGTAGGTGATCTGCGCGCTGTAGGCCTGGCCATCTGCCCGCGGCTGCAACTCGTCGAGCAGAGCGCAGACGGTCTGCACGATCTCGATGTTGGGCTTTTCGTTCCAGCCGCCCACGTTGTAGACCTCACCGGGTTGCCCGGCCTGCAGCACACGGCGCAGGGCGCTGCAGTGATCTTTCACGAAAAGCCAGTCGCGCACCTGCAGCCCATCGCCGTACACCGGCAAAGGCTTGCCCGCCAACGCATTGACGATCATCAGCGGGATCAGCTTTTCGGGAAAGTGATAGGGGCCGTAGTTGTTACTGCAATTGGTCGTGAGTACCGGCAGGCCGTAGGTGTGGTGGTAAGCCCGCACCAGATGATCGCTGGCGGCCTTGCTCGCGCTGTAGGGGCTGTTGGGCTCGTAACGGTGCGTTTCGGTAAAGGCCGCGTCGCCCGGCCCGAGTGATCCGTAGACCTCATCGGTCGACACATGCAGGAGTCGAAAATCCGATCGCGCCGCCCCCTCCAGTGCGCCCCAGTAACTGCGCACGGCTTCGAGCAGGTGAAATGTGCCGACGATATTGGTCTGAATAAAGTCCTCTGGCCCATGAATCGACCGGTCCACATGCGATTCGGCAGCGAAATTGAGCACGGCGCGAGGCTGATGCTCGGCCAGCAAGCGTGCGACCAAAGTCGCATCACCAATGTCCCCCTGGACAAAGACATGACGGGCGTCGCCCTGCAGACTGCTCAGGGTTTCAGGGTTGCCGGCGTAGGTCAGCTTGTCCAGATTGATCAAGGTTTCCCGGCCCGCGGGGCCCGGCTGCGCGAGCCAGTCCAGAACAAAATTGGCGCCTATAAAGCCGGCACCGCCGGTCACAAGAAGGGTCATGGTAGTTTCCGAGCAGATCGTCAAGGCCGCTCACCTGGTCGGCCGCTGTTCTGGCCAAACCCTGCGTCAGCCGGAGCCTGATTGCCGGACAGTCTCAGGCTGACTGACGGGCACGGCGCTTTTGCTTGGGTGAACCAAAAACCCTGCAATTCTACAGGCGCAAGCCCACGCCGCACCCGGCCATGATTGGTGAAAACCAGGCCTTCAGACGGCGTGCGCCTGGCCCAAGCACTGGCCCAGACGGCTGAAATACTGGTCCGCTACGCTGGTCGGCTGCACATACTTGATGCGGTTGTCAGCTTCGTCAGAGACCAGCACGATCACCCCTTTTTTACGCAGCGATTTGAGCCGCCGGTGCGCCGTCGTCGACGACACATCCGTGGACATGCCCATGGCCTGTAAAACCGTGATTTGCTTGCCCGCATGCCAGACCGTCGCCAGCACATTGAGCATGCGCTCCTCGACCGGATCAAGCACAGGAAAATCAGGCAAAGCCCGAACCGCCTGGACCAAATTCAAGAAGTTGAGGTACGTTGAAGAATAGGAGCTGGGTTTAAGCATGAGTCGATGATAAACCCATTCCAAAAACGCTTGCCAAAATACCTAACGATGCCGTATCCAGGGGTGACGAGCTTTATTCAACAGGCGTTTTAGAACCAGGCACCTAGGGGTGAAGCGTCCACTCTTTTATAGTGGGGGCCCAAATTCTGGAGCCCTGCATGCCCAACAAATCGAGTGAAAGCCCGCCGCCTGAGCCAACGGACCCGGCGACCGTCGCGGCCAGCATGGTCAAGAAGTCAGCCCAGCAAATCTGGCTGGCCGGCTTGGGCGCCTTCGCCAAGGCGCAAGAAGAAGGCGGCAAGGTCTTCGAGGCGCTGGTGCAGGACGGCATGAGCATGCAGCGAAAAACGCAGGCGGTGGCCGAGGAGAAAATGGCTGAAGTCAGCCACAAGCTGACCGCGCTCACGCAGGACATGTCTGCCAAGGCGGCGCAGCCCTGGGAGAAGCTCGAAACTATTTTTGAGGCGCGGGTTGCCAAGGCCCTGCACCAATTGGGAATGCCGTCGGCCGAGGCGCTCGAGCAACTCGCCGCGCGGCTTGAGGCACTCGAAGCGCAAGTTCAGGCGATGTCAGCCGAGCCCAAAACCGTCAAGCGAGCCGCAGGGACTGCGGTGAAGAGCGACTCCAAAGCGCCTGCTGCCAAGGCTGTAAAACCCGCCCGGAGGGCGCGGCGGATTGACCCGCGCAGCTGATACCTCCGCGCTGATTCCGTGCCACCGGCCCGGCAGCGCCTGACCCTGCCGCGAACCGGTCTGGCGCCCCCAGGCTTTGCCTCTTCCCAGCGAGCAGTCGCTGGAGTAAAGTGAAGCGGGGCTAGGCAATCACAACGAGCAAAGAGGCAAGACGGACATGGCAAAAAAAGCGCCGCGTCGCACCGCCGAGCGCATCCTTGAGGCGGCGCTTGCGCTGTTCAATCGCTTTGGCGAGCCCAACGTTTCCACCACGCTGATTTCGGCTGAGCTGGGCATCAGCCCTGGCAATCTGTACTACCACTACCCAGCCAAAGATGAGCTGATCAACGCCATCTTCATGCGCTATGAAAAAGCCCTGAACGAATTGCTCGGTGCCGGCGAGGGTGTTCGCGACGTGGAAGACGCCTGGTTCTTCCTGCACACGTTGTTCGAGCTGATCTGGCAGTACCGCTTTTTGTACCGTGACCTCAACGATTTGCTGAGTAAAAACCGCTTGCTGGAAACCCACTTTCAGTCCGTTCTGCAGCGCAAGACCCAGACTATTCAGACCATGCTGCAGAACCTGCAGCGCTGGCGAGCTGTGAACATGCAAGCGCGCGACATGACGTCGACCGCGACCAGCATGGTGGTGCTGCTGACCTACTGGCTGAGCTTTGAATACGTGCGCGACCCGCGGCGTGCACTTGAACCCGAAAACGCGCAGGCCGCCTTGATGCGAGGGGCTTATCATGTCCTCAATCTCATCATCCCGTATCTGGAAGAAGGCCAGCGCAGCCACCTGCAGACCCTGGTGCAGGCTTACGCCGGGCCACCGGCGGCGGAAGCTGCGGCCTGCATGGCAAAATAAATTCGCCCCGGTTTCAAACGACGCGCTAGACCAAGGTCAGAGCCACGGGCCACCACGGCAAACAACCATGCACCCGCCTGCATCAATTCGCATGCCGACCTCTCAACCACAACAAATTCTGGGCGCCTGCCCGCACGACTGCCCCGACACCTGCGCTCTGATCTCCACCGTGGTCAAGGGCCAGGTCATCAAGGTCCAGGGCAACCCGGCGCATGCGCCCACCGCCGGCACCTTGTGCACCAAGGTATCGCGCTACGCCGAGCGAACCTACCACCCCGAGCGCGTGCTGCAGCCACTCAAACGAGTCGGCCCCAAGGGCGCGGGGCAGTTCGAGCCGGTTTCCTGGGACAGCGCCATGCGCGAGATCGCGGACCGGCTGCAGCGCATCGCCGAACGCGATCCCCAGGGCATCGTGCCTTACAGCTATGCCGGCACCATGGGCCTGGTCCAGGGCGAGAGCATGGCCGCGCGTTTTTTCAACCGGCTGGGCGCCACGCAGCTCGACCGCACCATCTGCGCGTCGGCCGGTGGTGAGGGGCTGCTGCAGACCCTGGGTGGCAAGGTCGGCATGAAGGTCGAGTTTTTTGCGCAGGCGCGTCTGATCATCATTTGGGGCAGCAACTCGATCGGCAGCAATCTGCACTTCTGGCGCCACGCGCAGGAGGCCAAGCGGCAGGGCGCACGGCTGGTCTGCATCGACCCACGCCGAACCGAGACCGCCGACAAATGCCATGAACACATCGCCCTGATGCCGGGCACCGACGCGGCGCTGGCGCTGGCGCTGATGCATGAGCTGATCGTGCATGACTGGCTGGACCACGACTACCTGGCGCGCTACACCCTGGGCTGGCCGGCCCTGAGGGAGCGGGCGCTGCAATGGTCCCCCGAGCGGGCTGCGCAGGTCTGCGCTGTGCCCGTTGCGCAAATCCGCCAGCTGGCCTGCGCCTATGGGCAGACCCGGCCGGCGGCCATCCGCCTGAATTACGGCATGCAACGTGTCAGAGGCGGCGGCAACGCCACGCGCGCCATCGCTTGCCTGCCAGCGCTCACGGGGGCCTGGCGGAACCCGGCCGGTGGCCTTTTGCTGTCGAGTTCAGGCCATTTTCCGGTCGAGCGCGCCGCACTGCAGCGGCCGGACCTGCTGGGCGACAGGCGGCCCCGCACCCTGAACATGAGCACCCTCGGTGACGACTTGCTCAGACCCGCCAGCGACGCCTTTGGCCCACGCATGGACGCCCTGATCGTCTACAACAGCAACCCGGCCGCCGTCGCGCCCGAGTCGGGCAAGGTGGTTCGCGGCTTGGCGAGAGACGACCTGTTCACCGTGGTGCTGGAGCACTTCCACACCGACACCGCCGACTATGCCGACTACGTGCTGCCGGCGACCACGCAGCTCGAGCACTGGGACATCCACACCAGTTACGGCCACACCGATGTGCTGCTGAACCGTCCGGCCGTGGCACCGCTGGGCCAGGCGCTGCCCAACACCGAAATCTTCCGTCGCCTGGCCCGGCAGATGGGCTTCGGCGAGCCCTGCTTTGACGACGACGACCTGACACTGTGCCGCGCGGCCTTTGACGGGCGGGTCAACTTCAACACCCTGCTTGAACAGGGCTTTGCCAGCCTCCCCTTGCCCGACGCGCCGTTTGCGCAAGGTGGTTTTTTCACGCCGAGCACCCGCTGTGAGTTCTTCAGCCAGCGCCTGGCCGATCAGGGGCTCGATGGCCTGCCCGACCATGTGCCCAATTGGGAGCTGGCCGGAAGTTCTACACGCTACCCACTGGCGATGATTTCCCCGCCGGCGCGCCATTTTTTAAACTCCAGCTTTGTCAACGTCAAAAGCTTGCGTGACATCGAAACCGAGCCCGTGCTGGAAATCCACCCCGACGATGCGGCGACGCGCGGCATCACCGGCGCTTGCGTGGTCAAGGTGTTCAACGAGCGCGGCGCCTACCATTGCAAGGCCCGCATCTCGACAAGGGCCCGGCCCGGGTTAGTGGTCGGCCTGGGCATCTGGTGGCGCAAGCTGAGCCTGCGTGGCACCAATGTCAACGAACTCACCAGCCAGCACCTGAGCGACCTGGGCCGGGCACCCACTTTTTACGATTGCCTGGTGCAGGTGGAGATGCAGCACGCTGAGTTAGAGCCCGCCAAGTAATGCTCTGGTCCCAATGACATGAGGCGACATTTTGAGCGAATCGCCTGCCTGCTCGCCTGCAGCGTTGCCCTGTCAGGCCTGAGCGCCTGCACCACAGCGGGCTACTACTGGCAGTCGGTCAGCGGCCACCTGCAACTGATGCAGGCGGCGCGCCCCATCGACCACTGGCTGCAAGACCCGCAAACGCCTCCAGAGGTCAAGGACCGCCTGGCCCTGGCCTCCCGTATCCGGTCTTTTGCTGTCGCGCAGCTTGCGCTGCCCGACAACCCGAGCTACCTGCGCTACGCCGACCTTCAGCGCAGCGCCGCCGTGTGGAACGTGGTGGCGGCGCCAGCGCTATCGCTTGAACTGAGACAGTGGTGTTTTCCCGTTGCAGGCTGCGTCAGCTACAAGGGCTACTTCGACCCAGCCCAGGCCAGGGAGGAGGCCGAGCGTCTGCAAGCCGAAGGGCTCGAAACCCATGTGCATGCCGTACCCGCTTACTCGACGCTGGGCTGGCTCAACTGGGCTGGCGGTGACCCCTTGCTGAACACCTTTATCGGCTACCCCGAGGGCGAACTGGCGCGGCTGATCTTTCATGAACTCGCACACCAGGTGGTCTATGTCTCTGGCGACACCGCCTTCAACGAATCCTTTGCCACGGCCGTCGAGCGCCTGGGTGGCCGTCTTTGGCTGGCTCGCCAGGCCAGCGCAAGAACACGCCAGGAGTTCGCCGCCCATGACCAACGCCGCCAGCAGTTTCGCGCGCTGGCCCTGAACCTGCGCCGCCAGCTTGAACTGATTTATGAGAGCAGGAGCGAGCAAGCCTTTGAAGCCCCCGAAGCCAATCGGCAGGTACGCAAGGAGGCCGCAATGAACGACTTTCGCAGCCGCTACGCCGAGCTGCGAACCGGTTGGGGTGGCTATGCCGGCTACGACCGATGGGTCGCCGGTGTCAACAATGCCTCGCTAGGTGCCTTGGCCGAATACGACGACCTGGCGCCTGGTTTTGAAGCCCTGTTTGAACTGAAAAACGGGCAGTGGGCGCATTTTTATGAGTCCGTCCGACAATTGGGCGAGCTGCCCCGAGCCGAGCGGCATGACCGCCTGCTGCAACTGGCGGTCTCACGCGCGCACCCAGGCAACCAAGCAAAATAGCGGGCCAACGCGCAAAGCAAGCGAATCACTCTGCCCAAAATACGAGGCGTTTTCCAGGAGGCATTTTCATGGCAGATATTCACATTCAGCGCGAACACCGTCTCGGACTTGACCAGGCCCGACAAATGGCCGCCGGCTGGATCGCACGAGCCGAAGAAAAGTTTGACCTGAGCTGCCGCCACGAAGCGGGCGAAGTGCAGGATCAGGTGGCGTTCACGCGCCCAGGCATGAGCGGCATGCTCACGATCTGCGAACAGCGTTTTGACATCCAGGTCGAACTGGGATTTCTCATGGCCGCCTTCAAAGAGCAGATTCAGGCCGAGATGAACAAAACGCTGGACAAACTGATTGACCCGCCGAAGCCTGCGACTTCAGGCCAAGCGGATTGAGGACTGCGGCCTCAGTCCAGCGACCCGACCAGGTCGATGTACTGCTGCATGGCCGCCTCGGGTGAGCCGCCTTTGAGCGCTGTCCAGGCATCCCACTTGGCGCGGGCAACAAAGTCGCTGAATCCGGGCCGTGGCTCTGTGTTGTCGCCCAGGCTGCCCTGCTTATAAAAGGCATAGAGCTTGAGCAAGGTGGCATTGTCGGGTCGTTCGGTCAGCTCTTTGGCGTCGAGCAAGGCCTGTTCAAAAGCGGCTTTCAAGGTCTGGGTATCGCTCACGGGGGATGTCCTTTTCTTCGGCAATGGCCGGACGGTAGCGGTGCAGGAGGGCTCTTAATAAAAAAACTCTGACGCGCCTAAGGCGGGCCTTACTGAAACGCGACTTCCGAGAAACTGCGGAGCTTGCGGCTGTGCAACTGGCTGGAGCCTTCGGCGCGCAAGAGCTCCAGACTGCGGATGCCGATGCGCAGGTGCTGGTCGACCCGCTCGCGATAAAACTGGTCGGCCATGCCAGGCAGCTTGATTTCGCCGTGCAGCGGCTTGTCACTGACGCACAGCAAGGTGCCATAGGGCACGCGAAAGCGAAAACCATTGGCGGCGATGGTGGCGCTCTCCATGTCCAGCGCCACCGCACGGCTTTGGCTGAAGCGCCGCTGCGGCTGGTTGGCAGGCAGCAACTCCCAGTTGCGGTTGTCGGTTGAAGCGACCGTGCCGGTGCGCATGATGCGCTTGAGCTCGGCCCCCTGCAAGTGCGTGACCTCTTCGACGGCCTGTTGCAGGGCTTTTTGAATTTCGGCCAGCGCCGGGATGGGCACCCACAGCGGCAGTTCCTCGTCCAGCACATGGTCCTCGCGCACATAACCGTGGGCCAGCACGTAGTCGCCGAGCTGCTGGCTGCTGCGCAGTCCAGCGCAATGACCCAGCATGATCCAGGCATGGGGCCGCAGCACCGCCACATGGTCAGTGATGTTCTTGGCATTGGCAGGACCCACGCCGATATTGATCATGCTGATGCCGGAGCGGTCAGCGCGCAACAGGTGGTAGCCGGGCATCTGCGGCAGGCGCGGCGGCGCCAGACCGAGCGCATCGGCGGCTTGCGAGGGCTCGCCAACGCGCCGGGTCACCACATTGCCGGGCTCCACAAAGGCCACATAAGGGCTGTCCGGGCGCCGCATTTCCGCGTGGCCGAGTCGCACAAACTCGTCAATATAAAACTGGTAATTGGTGAACAGAACATAGTTCTGAAACCAGTCCGGCGAGGTCCCCGTGTAGTGGCGCAAGCGCTGCAGCGAATAGTCGACCCGCGCCGCCGTGAACAGGGACAGGGGCTGCGCCTGGCCGGGCTGCGGCTCATAGGTGCCATTGGCGATGCCATCGTCCATCGCCGCCAGGTCGGGCAAATCGAAGGCGTCGCGCAGCAGCAGTCGGCGCTCGCGGCTCAAGCTGCCTTCAATATGGTCGTGCTCGGCGAACGAAAAATGCACAGGAATCGGCTGACTGCTGGTACCCACTTCCAGCGCGACGCCATGGTTTTCGAGCAACAGGCGAAACTGCTCAAGGTAGTAGGCGCCGTACAGGTCAGGCCGCGTCAGCGTGGTCTCGAAGGTGCCGGGGCCGGCCACGAAGCCGTAGCTCAATTGCGCCACATCAGGCGCCTGAAGAATTGCACGGGCGACGGTTTCGGTGCGCAGTCGCACGAAAGGATAAAAGGCTCTGGCCCGACCTGGCGGCTGCTCACCGGCGACGTAGCGCTGCAAACTGCTGCGCAGATGAGCGACTTGCTGCTCGTAGATCCGCTGAACCTGGGCCAGCGCCTCGGCGGCGTCCGTGAAGCGTGCCGGTGCGGTGAAAACGGGTAGATGGAACATCTGCCTATTGTCCACCGAGGCGAGCGCGTCGTCTGGACTCGGCTAAGCGGTTGCAGATATCCCCCACCGCAAACAGAGCAGTCAAGAAAAGATAGGCCAAGACTGGGCCTCAAACTCGTCCGCAACGGCGCCGCAGACTACTTTTGTGGAACAATTTGAGTGCCAATACGAAAATTCTCTTCGAGCCACCTTCCCACCCATGACTCTCGCCAATCCCTCGCTAGCACCTCGACAGTCATGGCGTACCAAGAAGGCAGCGCTGATGGCACTGGCCGCCATGATGTCGTGCGCACTGCCTGCCGCCGAAGCACCTGCGCTGCAGCCCATCTTGCAGGCCTTGCAGTCAGGGCAGATCGCAGAAGGGCAAAAACTGCTCCAAATTGAGAAAAAGCGAGCTCCGCAAAATGTCGAGCTGCGCCTGCTCGAAGGTGTGCTGCAGGCCCAGTCAGGTCAGAAGGAGCAGGCCCTGGAGACCTTTCTCAATCTCGCCAAAGACCATCCCCAACTGCCCGAGGTCCACAACAACCTGGGCGTGCTCTACGCGCAGCGAGGCGAGCTGGAGCTGGCCCGGGCCTCATTCGAAAAAGCCTTACAAACTCACTCGAGTTATGCCGCGGCGCAAAAAAACCTGATGGACCTCAATGCCCGCCTCGCCAAACGGGCTTACGCCCGGGCCTTGCAACTAGATGATCGAAACAAGCCCTCAGCCACCGAGCCTTTGATCATGCTGGCGGCGCAGGGACCACTGCGTAACGAGCTTGCCGTGCCAGAGACAGCCAAACCCAGGCCAGCCGAGCCACCCGTGCAAGCGGCAACCCCGACGGCAACAAGCCCGGCCAGGACGGCTGCGACCGCAGCGGCCAATGTGCCGCCGCCCAGAGTCGCTGATCCGGTCACCCGCGCGCCGACGCAGCCGGTGGCCTCGCAGGCACCTGCGCGGCCAACCGCACAGCCAAAACTGCCCGCCCCGCCCGGTGCCGCCGACAACCAGGCCATTGAAGCGGCCGTGAAGGAATGGGCGCGATCCTGGAGCGCTCGTAACGTGGAAGGCTATCTTGCCCACTATGCGCCGAGCTTCGAACCACCCAACGGCATGACGCGTTCGCTCTGGGCAAAAGAGCGGCGCAGCCGGATCAGCAGTCGCAAATTCATTCGCGTGAGCGTCAGCCGGCTGCAGATTGACGTTAAGGACAAGGCAGCCCGGGTCAAACTCGCACAGCAATACGAGTCCGACGGGCTCAACACCAGCAGCCGCAAGACGCTGGAGATGGTCAAAGTCGGTGGCCGGTGGCTGATCGTGCAGGAAAGAGTCAATTGACGCAGGTATCCAGCACGGGGCAAGGCCGCCACCGCTTGAACCTCGTCAATGCGCTCAAGAACCGGTACGCTCTGGCGGTGATAGTCTTGCTCATGACCGCGACGGCCGGCTTGATCTGGGGCACCGGCGCCTCGGCCGTTGCGAGCAAGACACCGTCCGCGCCGCCCGCGCTACCCGCAGCGCTCGACGATTCAACACCCTGGCGCCTCTTGATGCCGGGGATGAGCAGCGCGCCAGCGCCGCTGGGCAAGACGCCGGACAGCCAGGCCGAGGCCCTGCTGTTCGCGATTTACGACCAGATGCGCCAGGGTCGCCGTGAAGCGGCACTAGCCCAAGCCTCACGGCTGGTCACGCTCTACCCGCATTTCCAGCTGGGACAGCTCGTCTACGCGGATTTGCTCAATATCGGGCTGAGCCGTCCTCTGGACGTCAGTGGCCTGGCTGCAGCAGACGCTGGTCTGGCCAAGGAAGAAGGCTCTGGTGCAGTACGCCTTGACAAGCTTTTGCAGGAGTCTCGTCAGCGCCTCAAGGGCATGGAGCCCGCCGCGCCCGCCGGCTGGCAACCGCGCAACTTCGCCGCACTGGCGCCCGAGCAGCCCTACGCGCTGGCGGTCGATACGTCCAAATCACGTCTTTACTGGTTTGCCAACAAGGGCGCAGCGTCCCCCGGGGGAGTGCCTCGGCTGGAGCTGATCATGGACACTTACGTCAGCGTAGGGCGTGAAGGCGTGGGCAAGCAGGCAGAAAGTGACAGCCGCACACCGACCGGGGTTTACTTCATTGGCAAGAACCTGTCCGACACCAAGCTACCGGATATTTACGGCGCGGGGGCTCTGACCATGAACTACCCCAACGCCCTGGACCTGATGCGCGGCAAGACCGGCAGCGGCATCTGGCTGCATGGAACCGTCAGTCATCAGTATTCCGGCCCGCCGCAAAACTCAAACGGATGCGTCGTTTTGAGCAACTCAGACCTCAAAAAATTGTTGGCACTCGAAAGCATTCGCGGCACGCCAGTGGTCATCGCTGAAAAACTGGAGTGGGCGCCCTCGGAAAAAATCGGCGCCACGGGGCAATCCTTCAACGCGACACTCGAAAAATGGCAACAAGCCCAACACCATGATCCGGCGAACGCGCTACCGCCCTTTTACAGCGCCCGTTTCCAGCGCGATGGCAAGGACCTGAGCCATTGGTGGCCGGACATCCTGTCGCGGGCCACACCCGGCAAACGGGCCCCAGCGCTGCAGATGCTGTCAATGATGCACTGGGTAGACCAGGAAGAACACATGATCGTGACGTTGGGCTCGCCCGAGGCGGGCTCGCAGGAAAAAAAGGCCCGGCTGCGGCTGTACTGGGCCAAAGAAGGGGGCACGTGGAAAATCGTTTACCAGGGCCCGGTGGCTGCGGCCTGAAGCCGCTGTCGGGACCGGCCCCGAACCGACGCCTGGTCAGGATCAGAGCGCCGGCCGGGACGCTTCACTCAAGATGCGCCAGCCGCCAGGCGTCTTGATCCATGCCATGTCCTTGCGCGCGACATCTGTGAAGCTTTTGCTGCTGTAGCGCTGGGTAAAGCTCAGCAAAAAAGTCTCGGCCACTGGCCCCGGCTGAACCTGCAAGGCATCGACCCGCACCTGCACGGCCTGAGCAGAGCCGACCCGTGCCGCTCGCTGGCGTTGCCATTGCGACCGGCTCAGACCCTGCTCCGGCTTGAACGCCTCGGCATACCAGGCCAGGTAGCCGTCGACATCCTGAGCCATCCATCGCTTGAGCCAGGTGTCGAGCGCCTCGCTCAACCCAGGCGGCATGGCGGGTGCCGGCTGGACCACAGCTTGAGGGGCGGGCGTCGTCAGCTCAGCCAGCAAGGGCACTGAAGCCGGCAACGCTGGTGACAAGGCCGTCGCCACTGCGGACAAAACAGGCACGGCAGGCCCGACCTCTACCGCCGCAAGCTCAACCGGAGGCGACACGACTGCGGCCGGAGGCGATACAACCGCAGCCGGTGGCGGCAGGGCCTGAGGCAGCACGACCGCAGCCGATGGCGTCAGGGCCACGCCCGGTGGCGGCATGACCGCAGTTGGAGGCAGCCCGACCGGCAATTTGTCAACCCTCTGTGCCGGCGCCTCTGGCCTGGATGCGGCAGACTCCGACAGGATGGGGCTGGCGATCAGGTCTTCGATTGAGGCGTGCGCAAAGAAATCCACGGGTTTGAAAAAGTCAGCCGTGGAGGGCCTGGCGCCGGCAGCAGGCAATACGGTCACGGGAACCCCCGCAGCGGGCCACTGCGTGATCAGGCTCAACTTCAGCGCTACCGGGGCCAAGGAGGCAACGGGGTTGACAGGTGCGGATGGCGTTGCCTTGGTGCCCACGACCCGCGCCAGATTGTCGGTAATCGACGCGTAAAACGGCGACAGGGATGCAGCCGACAACAGCCATTGGCGCGCCAGCGCCAGGTCGCCGCGTTCGGCAGCGATCACCGCCAGGTTGTTGATGGCCTCAGGGCGCCGCGGATGGCGCTGGCGCAATTGCTCCCACAGGCGTTCAGCGCTGTCCATGTCTTTGCTCTGGAAGGCCTGAACGGCCTGGGCGAACTCGACACGACTCGGGTCAGTGCCCAGTTGGGGCTGTGCCAACGCGCTAAAACCAGCGCCCAAACCAGCGAGCAGCACCAGCAGTCCAGCCGAAAGCAGGTTGGGCAGTTTCATGGCGGGATAGTCACCAAAATAGAAGTTAGTCCGGGCATGGCTGAAGCACAACAAGGCGAAAAAAATACGACCTTATTGTTACATGATGCCTCCTGGTACGGACGGCGACCACAAGTTGCGCGGCGACCGGCCCGCAGGTCAGACCAGTCAACAGGCGCTGCCCCGGTGCCCGGTCGATAATCCGAGCCATGACCCAAGCTTCCTGCGATTTCAACACCCTGCCGCTGGCACCCCATGTGCTGGCCAACCTGCAGCAACTGGGCTACCTGCAAATGACGCCCATCCAGGCGGCGAGCCTGCCCGTGGCCTTGCTGGGCAAAGATCTGATCGCGCAGGCCAAGACCGGCAGCGGCAAGACTGCAGCGTTTGCACTGGCCTTGCTGGCCAGACTCAACGCCCGACATTTCGCGGTGCAGGCCTTGGTGCTGTGCCCCACGCGCGAGCTGGCCGATCAGGTCAGCACCGAAATCCGCCGGCTCGCCCGGGCCGAGGAAAACATCAAGGTGGTGACGCTTTGCGGCGGTGTTCCCCTGCGCGGGCAACTTGCCAGCTTGGCGCATGGCGCGCACATCATTGTGGGCACGCCGGGCCGCATCATGGATCACTTGAGCAGAGGCAATCTGAACCTCTCGGCCCTGCAAACCCTGGTGCTCGACGAGGCCGACCGCATGCTCGACATGGGCTTTTTTGACGACATTGCCACGGTAGCCAGACAGTGCCCGCCCGAGCGCCAGACGCTGCTGTTTTCGGCCACCTACCCGGAAGGCATCGCCAAACTCAGCCAGCAGTTCATGCGTCAGCCACAAACCATCACGGTGGCGACCAAGCACGAGGCGGACAAAATTCGCCAGCGCTGGTACGAGGTCAGGGACAGCGAGCGCCTGCACGCGGTCTCGCTCGTGCTCAACCACTACCGCCCCGTCAGCACGCTGGCGTTTTGCAACACCAAGGTGCAATGCCGCGATCTGGTGCAAGTCCTCACCAGCCAGGGCTTTAGCGCGCTGGCCCTGTATGGCGAGCTTGAGCAACGCGAGCGCGACCAGGTGCTGGTGCAGTTTGCAAACCGCAGTTGCTCGGTGTTGGTCGCCACCGATGTGGCTGCGCGGGGCCTGGACATCAGCCAGCTTGAGATGGTCATTAACGTCGACGTGACCCCTGACGCCGAAGTGCATATTCACCGGATTGGCCGGACCGGCCGGGCCGATCAGGCGGGCTGGGCCGTCAGCCTGGCCAGCCTCAACGAGATGGGTTCGGTCGGAAAAATCGAACAGTTGCAGCAAGCCGAGTCCGAATGGCACAAGCTCGACGGGCTCACACCGGCCAGCCATGAAGCCCTGGTGCCGCCCATGACAACCCTGCAAATTGCCGGTGGCCGCAAGGAAAAAATCCGCGCGGGCGACGTGCTGGGCGCCCTGACTGGCGAGGCCGGCTTCAGCCGTGAGCAGGTCGGCAAGATCAATGTCAACGAGTTTTCCACCTACGTCGCGGTCGACCGCCGCATTGCCGCCGACGCCTTGCACAGGCTATCCATTGGCAAAGTCAAGGGCAAAAACGTCAGGGTGCGCCTGCTGGACGACGGGCTTTGAACCCCAACTCGCAAACACCCGCAGACGGCAGCACTGCGCGGGGCGCGGCGCTGGTGATCGGGGCCGGCGGCGGGCTGGGTCATGCGCTGGTTCAGGCCTTGTCCGCAGACACGGACCCGGACGGCTACGAGCGCGTTTTGTCCCTGGGGCGCAGCACCTTGCCGGCGCTGGACTATGACGATGAAGCCAGTCTGAGCGCGGCCGCAGCGTGGGTGGCGCAGCAGTGCGCCGAGCAGTCGCTTGATCTGCGCCTGCTCATCGTCGCCACCGGCTTCTTGCACGGCGAGTCAGGCCTGCCCGAGCGCAGCTGGTCGCAACTGGACACCGACTACCTCAGCCACGTCTTTCGCATCAACGCCATCGGCCCGGCGCTGGTCATGAAACACTTTTTACCGCTGATGCCCAAGCAGGGCCGCTGTGTGGCGGGCTTTGTGTCCGCGAAGGTTGGCAGCATTGGCGACAACGCACTGGGCGGCTGGTATGGCTACCGGGCGTCCAAGGCCGCCCTCAACCAACTGGTGAAGACGGCGGCCATTGAGCTGACGCGGCGCAACCGCCAGTCGGTGTGCGTGGCCCTACACCCCGGCACGCTGGCCACTGCGCTGTCACAGCCCTTCGCCAAAACGGGACTGACCGTGCGCACGCCGGCCAGCGCAGCCGCTGAACTGCTATCGGTCTTGGCCAGACTGCAGGCCAAAGACAGCGGAACGCTTATCGATTACACGGGGAAGGTGTTGCCCTGGTAGTGATCCCGCCTGAGCAGCCGGATGCCCGCCTGACGACTACCGCGTCTGCAGTAGCCCGCAGCTAGACGCCAGCGGCCTTGCGACGACGCTCCCGCCAGGCTTGCAATTCGCCGACCACGCCTTTGCGAAAAGCCAGCACGCAAGCCACAAAAATCACGCCGATGATGACGGTGACCCAGGAGCCGACCTTGTCCGCCAGCAAGTTCTGCAGGGAAATCACAATACCGGCGCCGAAAACCGGGCCAAAGAAGGTGCCGACACCGCCCAGCAGGGTCATCAGGATGACCTCGCCGGACATCGACCAGTGCACGTCAGACAAGGTGGCAAAACCCATCACCAGCGTCTTGAGCGAGCCGGCCAGACCGGCCAGCGCGGCGGAAAGAACAAAGGCCAGCAACTTGTAGCGGGCCACCTCATAGCCGAGCGACACAGCACGCGCCTCGTTCTCGCGAATCATCTTGAGCACCTGGCCAAAAGGTGAGTGCACCACGCGCGAGATGAACAAAAAGGCCAGCACAAACACGGTCACAACCACGTAGTACATGACGGTGTCCGACTCCAGCGACAGCCAGCCCAGCAACTTACCCCGCGGCACGCCCTGCAAGCCGTCTTCGCCCCCCGTAAAGGACGCCTGCAGGCACACAAAAAACACCATCTGCGCAATCGCCAGCGTGATCATGGCAAAGTAAATGCCCTGCCGCCGGATGGCCACCGCGCCCACAGCCAGACCGATCAGGCCGGCCGCCAGCGTCCCAGCCAGAATGCCGAGCTCGGGCGTCCAGCCCTGCGCCTTGATGAGCCAGCCGGTGACATACGCGGCCGAACCAAAAAACGCTGCATGGCCAAAAGACAGCAAACCGGTAAAACCCAGCAGTAAATTAAAAGCACAGGCAAACAGGGCAAAGCACAGCAACTTCATGACGAAGACCGGGTACAGCCCGATCCAGGGCGCGGCCAGCGCCAATACCAACAAGGCCAGGTAAGTGATGCGGGTCAGCTTGTTCATGCTCTCAAGCCTCCTTGCCGAACAGCCCGGCAGGCCGGATCATGAGCACCAGCACCATGATGACAAACACCACGATGTTGGAGGCTTCGGGGTAAAAAACACGGGTCATGCCCTCGACCAGCCCGAGACCCAGACCGGTGATGACCGAGCCAAGGATTGAGCCCATGCCACCGATCACCACCACAGCAAAGACCACGATGATCAGGTTCGAACCCATCAGAGGATTGACCTGAATAATGGGCGCCGCCAGCACGCCGGCCAGCCCCGCCAAAGCCGCGCCCGCGCCGTAGGTGAGCATGACCATCATCGGCACGTTCACGCCAAAAGCCTGCACCAGTGCCGCATTTTCAGTGCCCGCGCGCAGGTAGGCCCCCAAACGGGTGCGCTCGATCAGGAACCAGGTGCCCAGGCACACGATGAGCGAGACAAGGACCACCCAGGCCCGGTAGTTGGGCAGAATCATGAAGCCCAGGTTGGTGGCTCCCGAGAGCTGCTCGGGCACGCTGTAGTTTTGCCCTGAGACGCCATACAGCTCGCGGAAGATGCCCTCGGCAATCAGCGCCAGACCGAAGGTCAGCAGCAGACCGTAAAGCGGGTCCAGCTTGTACAAATGCTTGAGAAAGACCCGCTCAATCACCATGCCCAGCGCACCCACGATCAGCGGCGCCAGCAGCAGCGCGTACCAGTAGCCCAGCCCCAGCTTGTCCATCATGATCCAGGCCGCAAAGGCGCCCAGCATGTAAAGCGCGCCATGCGCAAAATTGACGATGCCCAGCAGACCAAAGATCACCGCCAGCCCCAGGCTGAGCATGGCGTAGAACGCGCCATTGACCAAGCCCAGCAGGAGCTGACTCAAAAATGCCTGGAGGGGAATTCCGAAAATATCCATGTCGGGCCGTCGGTTCGTCGGTTCAGGTCTGCCCTGGTGCGGGGCAAGTGGTCAAGGCACTGAGGGTCAGACTTTCAAAAATCATCCGCACGCAGCAGGGGAAATACCGAACTTCATCGGCCCTCCCCCTGCCGGCGCATACCGGCAGGGCGCCGGGATTGCCGTGCTTTACTTCTTGATGAGCGAGCACTTGGACTCGGCCACCGTGGTGAAGGCCTGCTCGCCCGGCACCTTGGCGACGGTCTTGTAGTAATCCCAGGGCGTGGTCGACTCTTTGGACCCCTTGACCTGGAACAGGTACATGTCGTGGATCATGCGCCCATCCGAGCGAATCTTGCCCTTGGTGTAGAAGTCATTGAACTGCATGGACTTGAGCGTGCTCATGACCTTATCGGCATCGGTTGTGCCCGCAGTCTGAACGGCCTTGAGGTAGTTGGACGCAGCCGAGTAATCGGCGGCCTGGATGCTGGAGGGCATGCGCTTGTACTTTTCAAAGAAGCGGGCCGCGAACTTGCGCGAGGCATCGTCCTGGTTCCAGTACCAGCTGTCGGCCAGTTGCAGACCTTCGGTGTTGGCCAGACCCAGGCTGTGAACGTCGTTGATGAACACCAGCAACCCGGCCACTTTCATGGTCTTGGTGATGCCGAACTCCTTGGCTGCCTTCATGGCGTTGGTGAAATCACCCCCTGCGTTGGCCAGACCCAGAATCTGCGCCTTGGACGATTGGGCCTGCAACAGGAACGATGAGAAGTCCGACGCATTGAGCGGATGGCGCACCGCGCCGACCACCGTGCCGCCGTTGGCCTTGACCACGGTGGAGGCGTCGCCCTCAAGCGAATAGCCGAAGGCGTAATCGGCCGTCAGGAAAAACCAGTTCTTGTTGCCGGCCTTGACCAAGGCATTGCCGGCGACTTTGGCCAGGGCCACGGTGTCGTAGGCGTAGTGCACGGTGTAGGCTGAGCAGTCCTCGTTCGTCAGGCGGGCCGAGCCGGCGCCGATGGCAATGAAAGGCCGTTTCTTTTCAGTGGTCACCTTGGACATGGCCAGCGCCGTGCCTGAACTGGTGCCGCCGATCAGCATCGACAAGCCATCCTTGTCGATCCACTCGCGGGCCTTGGAACTGGCCACGTCGGCCTTGTTCTGGTGGTCGGCCACCAGAACCTCGACCGGGCGATTCAGCACCTTGCCGCCAAAGTCCTGCACCGCCCAGCGAATCATTTCAGCGCCAGCGGGCCCGTCAATGTCGGCGTACAGGCTGGACATGTCGGTGATAAAGCCGATCTTGACCGGTCCGGTGTTCTGGGCCGACGCGGCCGCGCCCAGTCCGAGTGCCATAGCGGCGATCAGCGCTTTGACTTTGAGTTTCATAGGTATCTCCTTGATGATTGAAATGAAAATAAAAACGTAGTTGCAGATGTCAGCAAAAACCAGGCGCAGGGCGTTATTTACACGCCCAGATACTCCTGCAGCATGCCCATGTTCTGGGAGAGCTCGGACTGCCCGAAGGTCTTGACGATGCGGCCATGCTCCATGACATAAAAGCGGTCGGCCAAGGGGGCTGCAAAGCGAAAGTTCTGCTCGACCAGCACAATGGTGTAGCCCTTGTCCTTGAGCGTGCGGATCATTTCCGCCAGCTTCTGCACGATGACAGGCGCCAGGCCTTCGGAGATTTCGTCCAGCAGCAACAGGCGCGCGCCCGTTCTCAAAATTCGGGCAACCGCCAACATCTGCTGCTCGCCACCCGACAAGCGCGTGCCCGGGCTGCTGGCACGCTCCTTGAGGTTGGGAAACATGCTGTAAATCTCGTCCAGGCTCATGCCGCCGGCGCCGACGCGGGGGGGGAGCAACAGGTTTTCCTCGGCCGTCAGGCTGGCAAAGATTCCGCGCTCTTCAGGACAGTAACCGACACCCAGCCGCGCCACCTTGTGGGGGGCGAGCTTGAGTACTTCGTCACCATTGATCTTGATTGACCCCTTGCGGGCGCCCGTCATGCCGACGATGGCGCGCAAGGTGGTGGTGCGCCCCGCGCCATTGCGCCCGAGCAGGGTGACCACCTCGCCCTCGTTCACAGTGAGGTTGACGCCGTGCAGGATGTGCGACTCGCCGTACCAGGCATGCAAGTCGTCGATGCGCAGGAGTTCACGGCTCATGCGCCGGCTCCTGGAGCGTCTGACGACAAGGCCGCCTCAGTCGTGCCCATATAGGCCTCCATCACCAGCGGGTTGCGCGAGACTTCGGCATAGGTGCCGTCAGCAATGATGGCGCCGCGCTGCAGCACCGTGATGCGGTCGGCAATCGAGGCCACCACATTCATGTTGTGCTCCACCATCAAGATGGTGCGCCCCGCCGATACCTTCTTGATCAGCTGCGTGACCCGGTCCACGTCCTCGTGGCCCATGCCCTGGGTTGGCTCGTCAAGCAGCATCAACTCGGGCTCCAGCGCCAGGGTCGTGGCCAACTCCAGCGCGCGCTTGCGACCGTAGGGCAAATTGACCGTCAACTCCTGCGCAAAGTCCTGCAGATCGACCGCACTCAACAACTCCAGCGCGCGCGCATGCAGGCCAAAAAGAGAACGCTCGGGCTTCCAGAAATGAAAGGACGTGCCCAGATTGCGCTGAAGCGCGGCGCGCACGTTCTCGAGCACGGTCATGTGTGGAAAGACAGCAGAAATCTGAAAAGATCGCACGATGCCGCGCAAAGCCGTCTGCGCCGGCCGTTCGGTCGTGATGTCCGTGTCGTTGAAAAAAATGCGCCCGCGGCTGGGCGGTAGAAACTTGGTCAGCAGATTGAAAAACGTGGTTTTCCCTGCACCGTTTGGACCAATGAGCGCGTGAATATGGCCGCGCCGGACCTTCAAATCGACGTCATTGACCGCCACGAAGCCCTTGAACTCCTTGGTCAAACCCTGCGTTTGAAGAATGAATTCCGCCGCCAAATGAATCTCCGCAAAATGAAGGGACGCAAGACAAAAACTCTCGCGTTTTCCGATAGCAGATGCTAGCCCGAAGCAAGGGCCACCGCCAGCGGGTTAGGACCTAGGTAGTTCTACCCGGAAACAGATCATTCACCACGCCCCTGCGCATGAGCCAGCCCAGCAGGCTCGGCCGGGCTGACCCCGGTTGTGCGACGATCGCTCCATGCAAGACTTTTGGCCCTCCTGCGGCTTCGCTCAACTCCAACTCGATGCCCGCGGCTGGCTGCAGCCAACTGACGATTACCTGCGGCTCTTTCTGGACCGTCCCGAGTTGGCGCTTGTGCCCGAATCCTGCCGCGATGAGCGTCGGCTGCATGCGGCCTTGCACAGACAGCCCGCGCGAGCAGTTCCCCCTGCCGAACTGGCCGCCTTGCGCGACGACGACGCGCGCCAGAGCTACGGCTACTTCCTGAAGTTTCGCGATGCCCTGCTGGCAGCTGGCACCCTGGAAGCGGCCTATCTGGCCCTGTTCCGACAGGGCGTCCGGGACACCCCGCCCCTGTTTCTGGACCTGCTGGCACAGGCCATCTTGCGCAACGTGCTAAGCCAGTCTGCCGACGCGTACGAACTGCGCGCCGCCGAGCTGCTGTTCAGGCCGCAAAGAATCCTGCTCGAGCAGGGGCAAATCCTGGCGGGTGACCTGACTACCCTGGACATGCTCAATGAAACTGGCGGTCTGGGTGACATCGGCCGTTTGCTGGCACAAGCCGGAGCACCTCTGCGGGAAGTGCAAATTCAGGTGCTCAACGACGCCAATGCGCCCGACTACTGGCAGGCCGGGGAGCGCCACTCTTTCTTGCTCGACCTCACGCATGAGGTGCAAAACGATCTCAGCCACGGCCTGGTGTTGACCATGACGCGCGCCCGCTCCGGCCTCAAGGCGCTGGCCAGCGTGCTGCAAAAGTGGGTGCAGCATTTGCTGGGTGTCGAGGTGCGCATAAAACCAGTGCAAAAAATTGAAGACCCCGCCTGGCGCTGGCACCTGGGCCTGGACATCGAGTCGAGCGCGCTGCTCAACGATCTTTACGAGGACCGGCCGGTGGCCCCCGAGCGGATGCAGCGCCTGCTCAGCCTGTTTCGCCTCGACTTTGCCGAGCGCCAGGACATGCGAGCCGACGTAGCCGGCAAGCCGGTCTATCTGGGCCTGATGATGAACAGTCAGCAGACCCTCAAGCTCAAGCCGCAAAACCTCCTGCTGAACCTGCCACTGGCGCGCATCACCTGAATTCGCGCACGACCCGGACCCCTGCGGGAAGTTGCGCCCGGCATTGGCTTAAAATCGCGGATTAAGCCATTTTTAACCCGGAGTTCCTCATGCCTAAAAAAATCCGCGTCGAAGCCGACAGGTGCGCCCCTAAACCAGAACTTGCACCCGGCATGACCCGCACCGCAAGCCGCGGTCAAAAAATCAGCCTCGAGCGTGGCACCTGGACCCGCAGCAAGAAAAACCCTGGCAAGCGCCCGCACAAAGGCGGCTGATACAGCCTTCGCGCTGCTTGGCATTCGCCAGGCAGGCAGCCACAAAAAAGCGACCTTGATGGTCGCTTTTTTTGTGGCCCGGCCGGTCTGGCAAAGCCCCTGCCGCTGAGCGAAGAACGCGCCCAGCGGTCGGCAAACGCCGAATCGCCCACCGAGCGGCAAGACCGCCCGGACACCTTTACATATTGCGCCGGTACTGCCCACCGACTTCAAACAGGGCATTCGTGATCTGCCCCAGCGAGCAGACCCTGACAGCGTCCATTAAAACGTTAAACACGTTCTGGTTGTCAATCACCGCCTGCTGCAACCGCTTGAGCATGGCAGGCGCCTGGCTGGCGTGCTGGGCGTGGAAGGCCTCCAGGCGTTTGAGCTGGTTTTGCTTTTCCTCGTCGGTCGAGCGGGCCAACTCGAGCTTGTCCTGCACTTGGTCGCCATGCGGATTGCGAAAGGTGTTCACACCAATGATCGGTAGCTCGCCCGTGTGCTTGAGCATTTCATAGTGCATCGACTCGTCCTGGATCCGACCCCGCTGGTAACCGGTCTCCATCGCGCCCAACACACCGCCACGCTCGGCAATGCGCTCGAACTCGGCCAGCACGGCCTCTTCGAGCAACTCGGTCAGCTCTTCAATGATGAACGCACCCTGTGACGGATTCTCGTTCTTGGCCAGGCCCCATTCGCGGTTGATGATGAGCTGGATCGCCATGGCGCGACGCACCGAGTCTTCGGTG
>CAIMVC010000201.1 GCA_903844825.1 uncultured Burkholderiales bacterium
ATCAATGTACTTCGATTACTGCATGACAGCATGGATCTGGCCAAGCATCTTCCGGAAGAAGACAATGAAGCGCATTAGAGTTGATCAATTCAACTTGGCTTGAGTTTGATAGAACTCTGAGCTTCGGGATATCACCCGTATCTTTCTCCTTTGCTAGTAACGGTTACGCATGCGCTTTGAGCACGGATTAGATTCCGGGTTTCCCGCCCCCCCCAAATAAAAGACCACCCTTGCGGTGGTTTTTTATTTGGGGGTTTATGATGACATTAACCCGTCCATGCGAGTATTTAGGTGGTATTCAGAGACTCACGGGCATCACGCCAGAAATGGTGGCGGGCCGACCTCCATTTGATGCGGTAGACTGATTTTTGATCACCATGCCCAAACCTGTTCGATCCCGAATCAAAGCTTGCGAATCCTGCAAAGCCGTGAGTTCAACTCTTTACCGGGTGGTTCAAGACAACTCCGCTGCTTGGACCCTGATTTGCCAAGAATGCCGGACCCAAGTGGAGCGACATCCCAACTACCGCTACGGCGGCACATGGAAGTCCGACAAGCGGCACTGATCGCCAACCCACATCAAAGCAAGCCGCGACGTCTCCCTAATTAATCAGGCCTAAGCTGCTTGGGGTAAGATTCTTTCCATTATCAAAACCGAGAGCGGTTACGTTCCCGGACCAAACCTTGCCTTGTCCTTTCCCCTTTCTCCTTCCTTTTGGCTGACCAAGACCCCACCCCCACCGCTCCTTGCGCTGTTCAAGATGAGTTACGCCATGTGCGCGCACTCATGCAACTTGAACAAAAGGAAGACCAAGCGCAGTTCATACTCAAAAATACCAGTGCCAGCATCAAGGAGCGCCGTCGGCGTGGCTTGACCTGGTACCCCGTCACCATTGCCCAAGAAGACATCGGTTTTGGTGGCAAAGTGGTCTTGGAGCTAGAGCGCCCTGCGCATCGGCAAGACCTGCACTTGTTTCAGGTGGGCAAAAATGCTTCATTGTTCAGCATCATGGCAGGCTACTCGGCAGCCGATCGACCTGCGCTGAGCGGCATCGTTACGAGCGTGCGGCGCAACAAGCTGCTGCTGGCCACCACAAAAGAAGCGCTTCCCGACTGGGTGCTGGATGGCAGCACGCTGGGCATTGACCTGACGTTTGACGAGGTGAGCTACCGCGAGATGAACCAGGCCCTGAGCTCAGTCATGCTTGCACAAGGCAACCGCTTGGCTGAACTGCGCGATGTGCTGCTGGGCGCCAGGCAGGCCACCTTTCGCAAGTACAAAGCTGACGATCTGTTTTATCCCAGTGCGCTCAACGACTCGCAGCTGGCGGCTGTGCGCCATGTGATCTCGGCCCAAGACGTGGCCATCATCCACGGCCCACCCGGAACGGGCAAAACCACCACACTGGTGCAGGCCATTATGGAAACCATTCGGCGTGAGCGGCACGTGCTGGTGTGTGCCCCCTCCAACACCGCAGTGGACCTGCTGACTGAAAAGCTGGCCGAGCGCGGTGTCAACGTGATCCGGATGGGCAACCCCAGCCGTGTGTCGGACCTGCTGCAGAAGCACACACTCGATGCCGGCGTGATGGCCCATCCCAGCTACAGCAAGATGCTTGCGATTCGCCAAACCGCTGAACAGTACCGTGAAACCGCCAACGAATATGTCCAACATTTTGGTTTTGAGGAGCGACAGCACCGCCAATGGCTGAAGGAAGAAGCGCGCACCCTGCGCCAAGCCGCCGACGATTTGGAGCGCTTCATTTCCGAGGACGTACTCGAATCGGTGCAGGTCATCACCTGCACGCTGGTGGGCGCCAGTCACCGATACATTCGCCACCTATCTTTTGAGACCGTCTTCATCGACGAAGCCGCTCAGGCCTTGGAGCCGGCATGCTGGATTCCCATTGCCAAGGGCCAGCGCATTGTTCTGGCGGGCGATCACCACCAGTTGCCGCCCACGGTGAAAAGCGAAAAAGCGGCCCGTGAAGGCTTGCGCGAAACCCTTTTTGAAAAATGCATTCAGCGGCAGCCGGACACGGCCCGCATGTTGACCATGCAATACCGCATGCACGCGCACATCATGGGGTTTAGCTCCGAGAAGTTCTATGGCGGCCAACTGGTGCCGCACGAAAGTGTGCGCCACGCCGGCTTGGAGGCCTACGACCTGCGTTTTGCACCTGACCTGCCTGTGGAATTCATCGACACGGCTGGCTGTGGCTTTTTGGAGGTTACCATTCCCGAAAGCCGTTCAACGGCCAACCCCGATGAAGCCCACTTGTTGTTGGAGCGCCTCGCGCAGCTGCTCGCGCCCTACGACCCAGCAGAACACGATGAACACCTACGTACCCCGCTGACCATTGGCGTGATTGCACCTTACCGCGCCCAAATCAATTATTTGAAAGACGCCATCGAAGACAGCGCTGTACTCAACGACTTGCTGCTACAACGCAGGCTCAGCGTGGGTACCGTCGATTCGTTTCAGGGCCAAGAGCGAGACATCATTGCCATCACATTGACGCGCAGCAACCCCCAAGGCGAGATCGGCTTCCTCTCCGACATCCGACGCATGAACGTGGGCATGACCCGCGCCCGACGCAAGCTGTTGCTAGTCGGTGATTCGTCCACGCTTTGTTGCCATCCGTTTTTTGTGGACTTGCTGGCCCATGTGAAGCGCATAGGAGGCTATTTCCAGCACGCAGGTGGTTA
>CAIMVC010000202.1 GCA_903844825.1 uncultured Burkholderiales bacterium
GGCAAGAACATGGAGCCGATGGAAAACTACGGCCTGCAGGTCATGTCGATCGGTTTTCTGGTAGCGCAGGACGAGGCCATGATTTGGCGCGGCCCCATGGCCACGCAGGCGCTGGAGCAGTTGCTGCGCCAGACCAACTGGCGCGACCTGGACTACCTGATCGTCGACATGCCTCCGGGCACGGGTGATATTCAGCTCACGCTCAGCCAGCGCGTGCCCATGACGGGCGCGGTGATCGTCACCACGCCGCAGGACATTGCCTTGCTGGATGCCAAAAAAGGCATCAAGATGTTTGAAAAGGTGGGCGTGCCGATTTTGGGCATCGTCGAAAACATGGCCGTGCATATCTGCAGCAACTGCGGCCACAGCGAGCATATTTTTGGCGCCGACGGCGGCAAGAACATGGCTGCCGACTACAAGATGGACTACCTGGGTGCCTTGCCGCTGGACATGCAGATTCGCCTGCAGGCCGACAGCGGTCGCCCAACCGTGGTGGCCGATCCTGACGGCGATGTGGCTGGCATTTACAAAGCCGTGGCGCGCAAGGTGGCGGTGTCGATCGCGGCGAAGAACAAGGATTTTTCGTCCAAGTTCCCGAGCATCACGATCTCCAAAAACACCTGATGCCGGGGCGCGGCCAACCCGACCGCCTGGTGCTTAGCTTTCAAGCATGAACCTGCTGGCCTCGCTGCGCTACCTGGTGGCTCTTAACGAGCACCGGCACTTCGCGCGGGCGGCTCAGTCATGCCACATCACGCAGCCGGCGCTCTCTAATGCCCTGCGTGCGCTCGAGAAAGAATTTGGCACTGCCATCGTCAAGCGTAGTCGCACCTATGCCGGCCTCACGCCCGAGGGCGAACGCGTGCTGGCCACCGCCCAGCGCATGCTGCACGAGCATGTGTTGCTGCAGCAAGACCTCGCCAGCGGCGCCGGGCAGCCGCGCGGGGCCTTGCAGCTTGGCGTGGTGCCGACGGCGGTACCACTGGCGGCCCGCTTTGCAGCGCGTTTGCAGGCGGCTTATCCCGGCATTGCGCCGGTCGTGCGCACCATGAGTTCGCAGGCCATTGAGGAGGGGCTCGACAAGCTATCGCTCGACCTGGCCTTGGGTTTTTCTGAGCGACTCGGCCTGCCCGGCAGCCGCTTTACGGCGCTGGCGCAGTACAACGAGCACTACTTTTTGGTGCGTCGCGCCAGGGCGCGGGGCCGACCTGTGAACCGACTGCGCCTGGGGAAACCCACAACCTGGGCCGAGGCAGCGCAGCACCCGCTGTGCCTGCTGACCCCCGAGATGCACAACCGCAGCCTGGTCGACGGCGCGTTTGCCCAGGTCGGCGCCAGTGTGCGACCGGTGATGGAGACCAACTCCATTTTGACGCTGGCCCTGAGCGTGCTCGCCGGGGATGTGTGCAGCATCCTGCCCGGCTCGCTGGTGGGCGCGGTGCGTAGCCAGGGCGAACTCGAAGCCTTTCCCCTGGTCAGCCCCGAGATGGTGACGCCCTTGTGCTTTGCCCACCTGAGCCAGGCCCGCCCCTCCCGCGCGCTCGAAGCTGCCCTGGCGCTGGCGGTTGACGCGCAGTGGCTGGCGCATGCGGCTGAGCACAGTGGCAGCCTCGGGTAGTTCAGAGCCCGGCCCGTCAGGCGACGCTCTGGCTCAGTCAAAGGCCTTGTGCTGCAGGGCCCTGAGCCTGGCCGCGACGATCGTCAAGAATTCAGCGCCCATGCTCGAGAGGGGGCGGTGGCTGTTGACCACGCAGTAAATCGGGAATCGGGGGGCTTCGGGGATGGGCATGAACTTCAGGCCATCGGGTTTGTGGGCGCGGGCTGACAGGTCGTCCACGAAAGCGATGCCGGCACCCGCTGCAGCCATGGCACAGGCGGCATAGCCGGAGCGAACCTGGACCGCTGGGCGAACTTCGATGCACTGGTCACGGAGCCAGCCGTCAATCACCTGGCTTTGTGGCGCCTGCGGGCTGTAGGCGATCAGACGCTCCTTGAGCACCTTTGCCATGTCGAAGGCGCCGGTTTGCGCCAGCGGGTGTGTCTGTGGCAAGGCACACACCAGCGTCCAACTGCCTATGTCACGAACGGTCAGCGACGGGTGGTCCAGCGGGGCGCTCGAAATGGCCAGTTGCGCCTCTTCGGCGACCAGCAACTTGACAATTTCCCGCGCGGGCAGGGTTTCAAAGTTAATCCTCGCCTGCGCATAGCGCTCGACCAGCTTGGCGATCGACTGTGGCACCAGTTCCAGGGCGGTGTTGGGGCTGGCCAGCACACGCAGGCTCTCGTGGCCGCCAAACCTGAGGTGGCTGGCAACGTCCTGCACGTGCTGCACACCTCGGTAGACCCCTTCGATTTCCGCATAAAGCGTTTGGGCTTCTGGCGTCGCCAGCAGCCGGCCTTTGCGGCGTTCAAAAAGCGCCACGCCGAGCCGGATTTCGAGATGCCGGATCAGCCGGCTGATGCCCGGCTGCGAGACGTGCAAGAGGCGGGCGGCGTCCACGGTGGAGCCGGTCA
>CAIMVC010000203.1 GCA_903844825.1 uncultured Burkholderiales bacterium
ACTTCGCGGCTCCAGTCGATGGCCAGGCCCATGGCCTGCATCTGCTTTTTCATGTAAGCGATGTTCTCGTAGGTCCACTTGGCGGGTGGGACACCGTTCTTCAAAGCAGCGTTTTCGGCGGGTAAACCAAACGCGTCCCAACCCATGGGCATGAGCACGTTGTAGCCCTTCATGCGCAGGTGGCGCGTGAGCATGTCGTTGATGGTGTAGTTGCGCACATGGCCCATGTGCAGCTTGCCGCTGGGGTAGGGCAGCATGGAGCAGGCGTAGTACTTGCCCTTGGGTTTTTTACCGCTGGTGTCTTCGGTGACGCGGTAGGCGCCGGCGGCTGTCCAGTGGGCTTGAGCGCTGCGCTCGACGTCGATGTGCTTGTAAGAGTCTTGCATGAATTACCGAAAAGGCCTCAGAAGAAACAGAAAAAGGCAAGTAAAAGGCAATGAACGCGGCCGGCATGAAGCGCTGGCCTGTCCTGCCGCTGCCAGCAGGGCAAACCGCGATTTTAGGGGGCCGGCTCAGCGCTGGCGATCGGGGGCGGGTTTAGCGTCCGGGCACGGGCGCAGCGGCGGCCGAATCGGCAACGAATCCGATGCGTGCCAGGCCCGCTTTCTGCGCCTGACCAATGACCTCCACCACCCGCCCGTAGGGCACGGCCTGATCGGCGCGCAACTGAACTTCGGTGTCGGGGTCCAGCGTTGCCGCCTGCGCCAGGCGCTGATCGAGCTCGGCAGGCGTGAGCACCTGATCGTTCACGTAGACCCTGCCGCCGGCATCGACCACCAGCGCCAGGCTGGCTGGCGCCTGCCCTGGGCGGGCCGCCTGGCTGCGCGGCAGTTCGAGCCGGATGCTGCTGGCCAGCAACGGCGCCGTGAGAATGAAGATCACCACCAGCACCAGCATCACGTCGACCAGCGGCGTGACGTTGATCTCGCTCATGGGCTGATCGCTACGGGCACGCTCCATCCGGCCAAAACTCATGGCGACCCCGGCCCGGTCCTGCTGAGCAGGAGGTCTCGCAGATCGCGGGCAAAACCTTCGAGCTCGGCTTCGATGCGGCTGACACGGCGGCCCAGGACGTTGTAGGCGAGCACCGCTGGAATGGCCACGGCCAGACCGGCGGCGGTCATGATCAAGGCTTCGCCCACGGGGCCGGCCACCTGCTCGATGGTGATCTGCCCGACGCTGGCCATGCCGGTCAGCGCATGGTGGATGCCCCAGACCGTGCCTAGCAAGCCGACAAAGGGCGCGGTGGATCCGACCGTGGCCAGCAGGACCTGGCCGAACTGAAGTTTGCGCAAGACAAGGTGCAGCGCGTCGCGCAAGCCGCGCGTGAGTTGCTGGCTGCGCTCGCCGGCAGACGCCAGCGTGCCCGCGGCTTGCTCGCCGGTGGCCTGCAGCAAGGGCAACAGCAGCGCCTCGCGGTCGAACGTCTGGAGCTTTTGCAGCGCGTCTTCCATGGACGACGATTGCCAGAAGGCGGCACTGCTGCGGGCCACATCAGCCGTGGCGCGGTGCAGGAGCCAGGACTTCCAGAAGATCACCACCCAGCTGGCGACGGACATGGCCAGCAAAACGATGGCCACCAGACGGCTGACGGCGTCGCCTTGGGCCAGGGACAGGTTCATTTGAGCTGGAGCACGTCAAACATGTCAAACAGCCCGCTCGGGTGGGCGTCTAGAAAATGGGCGGCGCGCAGGCTGCCCTGCGCATACGTGACGCGGCTGGAGGACTTGTGGGTGATCTCGATACGCTCGCCGGTGCCAGCGAACAGCACGGTGTGGTCGCCCACGATGTCACCGCCGCGGATGGTGGCAAAGCCGATGCTTGAGGGATCACGCTCGCCGGTCACGCCTTCGCGCGCGTACACGGCGCAATCCTTGAGGTCACGCCCCAGGGCGCCGGCAATGACCTCGCCCATCTTCAAGGCTGTGCCGGAAGGTGCATCGACCTTGTGGCGGTGATGCGCCTCGATGATCTCGATGTCGTAACCGGTGGCCAGGGCCTTGGCAGCCATCTCCAGTAACTTGAGCGTGACATTCACGCCCACGCTCATGTTTGGCGCCATGACGATGGCCGTGTCGACCGCTGCCTCGGCGATCAGCGCTTTTTGCGCGTCGCTGAAGCCGGTGGTGCCGATGACCAGCTTGACGCCCATCTTGCGGCAGGCCGCCAGGTGCGCCAGGGTCCCTTCGGGCCGGGTGAAGTCGATCAACACATCCGCACCGCCCAGCGCTTGCTGGAGGTCTGCGGTGATCAGCACGCCGGAGACTTGACCCAAAAAGGCGGCGGCGTCGAGCCCCAGAGAAGGGCTTGCGGCCATGTCCAGGGCGCCGACCAGCACGCAGTCATCGGCAGCCGATACCGCTTCGATCAGCATCTGGCCCATGCGGCCGCTGGCACCGGCCACGGCAACTTTCAAGCGGGCGCTCATGGGCGGGGACTTTCAAGCGGCGGGTAGCTGATGCTCGCTGCGGCCGTCTCGTCAGCCGGTGTTGCTTGGGCTGGCGCGGCTGGCTGGCGTTCGGCTTGCTGCAACTGCTCGGCGCTGGCTTCCAGGGCGGGGACCTTGCCGGCAAAGCGGCGGGAGTTGATCTGGGCGATGAACTCGGCCTCGCTGGGCATGGCGTCACCGTCTGAGCGCTCCAGCGTATCGGCCTTGAAAAATACGGCGTAGCGAAAGACCCGGGCCTCGCCGCCACGGCGACGCAGCGTGAAAACGTAGTCCCAGCGGTCCGCATGAAAAACGCTGGCGACCAGCGGCGTGCCCAGCAAGTTGCGCACTTCCGTGCGCGACATGCCCGGGCGCAGGGCGGCAACCTGCTCACTGGAAATGAAATTGCCCTGAATCACGTCTGCCCGGTAGGGGGTGATCCAGTTGACCGGATTGGCGCCGTTGGCGCTCATGTCCGAGGTCAGCCGGCCCAGGTTGCTGCAGCCAGCCAGCAGGCTGGCGGCGGTCAGCAAGAGCGCCAGCGAAATACCGTCGCGGTGTTTTTCAGACATGAAAATAGGTGTAGCGATATGATCCGTCATTGTAGCGGCAGGGTGCCGCGCGACGCTGGACGCAGCGCCTGGTCTACCCCACCAAAGACACCATGAGCAACATTGACGAGCTGAAAAGCACCGGCCTGAAGGCCACCCTGCCACGTCTGAAAATCCTGGAGATTTTTCAGGCTGGCAAGCAACGTCACATGACCGCCGAGGATGTCTTCCGGGTCTTGCTGGAAGATCGCTCGGACATCGGCTTGGCCACGGTCTACCGCGTGCTCACGCAGTTTGAGCAGGCGGGTTTGCTCAACCGCAGCAACTTCGAGTCAGGCAAGGCGGTCTACGAGATCAACGAAGGGCAGCACCACGATCACCTGGTCTGCCTCGATTGTGGTCGGGTCGAAGAGTTTTATGACGCCGAGATCGAAAAGCGGCAGCAAGACGTGGCCCATTCCAAAGGGTTTGCCATCGCCGATCATTCGCTGTCGATCTATGCCAGTTGCATCAAGCCAGCCTGTCCTCACCGGCCGGTGTCAGGCCGGCACCACGCGAATCAAGCCAACCTCGCGGGCTGAAGCTCGCCCAAGACGGTCTTTTCGTAACGGCCGTTTCTTGAACGACCGAGGCCAGGCTCGGGCCAGGCGGGATCAGTCGCCGTTGTCCATCGCGCGGCGGTGACGCTCGACGAATTCCTGGTAAGTGTGAATACCGCGCAGCTGCAAGATGGCGTTGCGTACCGCCGCCTCGACCAACACCGCGATGTTCCGGCCAGCTTCGACCTGAATGATGACCTTGCGAACCGGCACACCCAGCACGTCCTGCGTCAGTGGCTCATAAGGAATTCGCTCGTACTCGCGCTCCAGCGTTTCACGCCTGACGAGGTGCACGATGAGCTTGAGGCGCATTTTGCGGCGCACGGCGGTTTCACCAAAAATGGCCTTGATGTCGAGCAAACCGATACCGCGCACTTCCAGCAGGTTGAGCAGCAGGTCCGGGCAACGCCCTTCAATGCTGGTCTGGTTGATGCGGTAAAGATCCACCGCGTCGTCGGCCACCAGACCATGACCGCGTGAGATGAGCTCGAGCCCCAACTCGCTTTTGCCCAGGCCGGACTCACCGGTGATCATCACGCCCATGCCCAGGATGTCCATGAACACGCCATGCATCGAGGTGCGGTCGGCAAAGTGCTTGGAGAGGTAGGCGCGCAGTACGTCAATCACAAAAGCGGCTGACTCGGGCGTGGCGAACATCGGCAGCTGACCGCGCTCGCACATCTGGATCAGGGTGTCGGGGGCGGTCTGGCCGTCAGCGACTACCAGCACCGGCGGCTCCAGCGTGATGATGCGGGCAATCCGGCGTCGGCAATCTTCGGGGCTGCCACGGGTCAGGTAGGCCACCTCGCGCTCACCGAGCAACTGCACGCGGTAAGGATGAATGTAATTGAGGTAACCCACCAGGTCGGCGCCCGAGCGGGCTGCGCGCACAGCCACCTCGTCAAAGCGCCGCTCGGAGGCCCCCAGACCGGCCACCCACTGCCACTTCAACGTGGCCCGATGGTCCTCAAACAAGACGTCGGCACTGACAACGGTCGGCTTCATGCCCGCAAAGACCCCCGCGCTAGGAGCTCACGTGAGCTGTGCGCCACGAGCAAACCATGCGGTGCAGAGCCGCTGCGTCGGTGCTGAGCTTGAGTTGCTCGCGCAGCACCCCATCGCTGAGCAATTCGGCAATTTCCGAGAGAATTTCCAGGTGCTTTTGAGTGGCGGCCTCTGGTACCAGTAAAAAGATGAGCAACCGAACCGCCTGCTCATCAGGCGCATCAAAGCCAATCGGAGCGCTGAGCTGGAAAACGGCAGCCATGGGCGACTTCAGGCCCTTGATGCGGCCGTGCGGAATGGCCACACCATGGCCCAGACCGGTCGAGCCCAGGCGCTCGCGGGCAAACAGGCTGTCCGTGACCAGGGCGCGGTTCAGACCGTGCAGGTTTTCAAACAGCAGGCCCGCCTCTTCGAACGCGCGCTTTTTGCTGGTCGCGTCGACGCAGACCAGAACCTGGTTGGGGGGCAAGATTTGCGAGAGACGGTTCATAACGAACTTTGGTGGCCGAATTATGCACGCCGCCCGCCGCGGCGTCGGCCCGTGGTCATAAAAAAGCAAAAAAGCCGTCAGAAGGCTGACGGCTTTTGACATGTGGACCCGGACGGCCCTCTAGTTCAGTGGGTTACATCATGCGCTTGGAGGCCAGGTGGTGATGTTCCTGCGCCTTGTCCTTGTAGCGGCCTACCTGGCGATCGAGCTTGTCGGCGAGGTCGTCGACGGCTGCGTAGAGGTCGGCGTGGGAGCTTTCGGCAAATAAATCGCGACCCTTGACGTGGACATTGCACTCAGCTCGCTGGCGCAGTTGTTTTTCCTTCATGTTGTCCACCGTCAGAATCACCTTGACGTCGACTACCTGGTCAAAATGCCGGGTGATTCGATCGAGTTTGGAGGTCACGTAGCCGCGCAAAGCCGGGGTGACTTCCAGGTGATGGCCGCTGATCGTCAGATTCATAAGAGACTCCTTGTCCAAAAGGTAAGGCGGTTTGAAAAATACCACCGAGTCAAAAACCCGGCGGCGGGCGGAACACTCTTGAAATCACTATGCGCCCAAGTCGGGGCAAATGCAAGCTTGCAGCGCAGCAAAAACCGCACCGCTAAGAAGTGCTGACGGCCCCTCGGTTTATTGCGCCCGCCCGCGTGTTGGCGATGGGGTGCTGGTGCCATAATCGAAGACGTGTTTGATTACGGAGAAATCCTTGGAAAGCAGCCCTAGTCGCTAGCTTTCAATTCGGCAGGCTGACAGGTCGCGCGGGGTTGAAAGCGATGCACCACCACCCCCGCCTGGCGCAGGCGCGGCCCAGACCGCCCCTCGCGCCCGCCCTTGATCCCCAC
>CAIMVC010000204.1 GCA_903844825.1 uncultured Burkholderiales bacterium
CGACAAGATGCTCGAAGAAATCAGCATCCTGCGCCCCAAGCACATCGCGCTGCAAACGCAGCTGGGCAACTTTGACCAAAAAACCATGCTCAAGCAAATCGAGCTGTGGGGCGACAAAATTATTCCTGCGATCAAAAAAGAGGTCGCTGCCATGAGTGCCGTGGCCGCCTGACGCGCTGAACACCGACCGCCAGACCCCAAGGATTTCGATGCGTGTACACCTGAGCAACACCGGCGCCGTCACCTTGTGTGACCCGAGCGTTTTCACCAGCCTGGATGTGCTGGTCGATCCGCAATCTCCGGAACGGCTGGAGCAGTCCATCGCCCGGATCGGCAGCCGTGATGCCCCGGGCCATGTCCGACTGTCCCCGTCAGTGCTGCGCTTTTTGTCCAGCCATGCGGGCTCCGCTGAATGGGACGCCAAGTTCGACGCGATGATCGCCTATGCCGCCAGCAAAGGCTGGCTCGACGCGCAAGGCCGGGTGCGTGCGCACCTCACCTTCGGCGAGTCGCACGCGGTGCCAGCGCAGGCCAGCGATGCTTCGGCCGTCGAGTTGTCTTCTGCTGACGTCAGGACCGAGACCGCCGGTCGCGGCGATGCCGGGCACTCGGCGTTCCCATTTGATCGCCGCGCCCTCATAGGCAAAGTCGCCGTGGTCACCGGTGCCTCCGGCGGCATCGGTCGCGCCATCTGCCAGACGCTGCAGTCCATGGGTGCGCAGGTGGTGCAGGTCGACATCAGCTGCGGCGCCCAACCCACCGAGATCTCTGGCATGCTGGCGGTGCACTGCGACATCGCCGATCCCGCGTCCATCACAGCCATGGCCGACTTGACGCGATCACGCTGGGGTCGCTGCGATGTGCTGGTGAACAATGCCGCGATCGCCGCATCGCCCGTGGCGCTGGAGGACTTCCCGATCGACTTGTGGGACCGCCTCTTTCATGTCAATTTACGAGGCGCCTTGCTGTGTGCGCAGTCGCTGGTGCCGATGATGTTTGATCAAGGCTCGGGCAGCATCATCAATGTGGCGTCGATTGCCGCGCAGGTGGCTACGCGGGTCGGCGCCTACGGGCCGACCAAGGCGGCGATGCGGGCCCTGACGCACCAGATGGCCGTGGAGTGGGGGCCACGCGGCATCCGCGCGAACTCCGTCAGCCCGGGCATGATCCGCACGCCATTGTCAGACGTGCATTACCGCGACGAAGCCAAATTGCAAAGCCGAACGTCCAAAATTCCTGCAAGGCGCATCGGCCGGCCCGACGACATCGGCGGCGCAACGGCCTTCCTGGCCTGCGATGCATCCAGCTACATCAACGGGCAGGACATCGTCATCGATGGCGGATTTTTGAAGGCCTCCCTCGCCAATCTTTACTGACTGCTCTGTGCCAGGCTCAGCTGCACCTGAGCTTGCAAGCGCCCGCGTGATCGGCTGGCTGCATTGAACCTAAATCCGGCAGTTGGCTGCTAGCACCCGCATGAAACATCAAACGAATCAAAGCGTTGCACACACGACGCACCTCACCCCCTGGGTGAGAGCGCTGCATTTAGGTTGAATGCGGACCGCCGGCCTCGCACACTTCAAAGGAAATCCATGACCGATGCTACTTGCGCTGTTGCTGTCGAATCGACGACGCACAACAGCACCATCGACCCCCTGCTTTTCAGGCAACTGCTCGGCTGCTTCCCGACCGGGGTGGCCGTCATCACGACGACCGCCGCGAACGGGCAGCCGGCGGGGCTGACCTGCAACTCCTTTAGCTCGGTCTCGCTGGAGCCACCGCTGGTGCTCTTCAGCCTGCGCAAAGCCAGCAGCCTGGTGTCCACGTTTGCAGGCGCTGAGGCCTTTGCCATCAACATCTTGTCGCAGCAGCAAGGCGCGCTGTCGGGTCGTTTTGCTTCCAGCAAAATTACAGACAAGTTCCAGGGGGTTGCCTGGCGCAAAGGTCCGCTGGGCATGCCCATCATCGACGACTGCCTGGTCAGCTTCGAATGCAGCGTCTTCGCCCGGCATGAGGCGGGCGACCATGACATCTTTATCGGCGAAGTCAAGCACATGGGCCAGGGCTGCGCCGACCAGGCTCTGGTGTACTACAAGGGCGCCTACCGGATGCTGGCACAGTCGCTTCGCACGCTGGTGGTCCAGGGCCAGCTCGGCTCTGACGATCTCGACGAAGCCTATCGCACGCTCTACGGCACGCTGCTCAGACTGGCCTGCGAGCGCTCTACCGAGGCCGAGCTCGATGCGATCGAGTTGGCCGCCGACACCATCGAGCGTCATGGACCCGATGACGCACTGGCGCTGCGCATCGACTCGGCAACCCGCTTCTTCAGCGCCATTGCGGTCGCCGGTCATAACGAGGCCCTGACGCTGATGGCTCAGACCATGATTGCCGTCCTGCGCGAACGCATGACGCACGTGATCCCGGCCGGACCACGGCCAGACTTGTTTGCGCTACGCCGCAAGATCGTGCAAGGCCTGCGGCACAGAGACCCTCACGGTGCTGCCAGCGCTCTCGACGATCTGATCACCCAACTGCGCGAACAGGCTTGAGCGAGCGATCTAGCGCAGCTCACCGCTTGAGCGATTGCGTCGATTGCGTCGATTGCGTCGATTGCGTCGATTGCGTCGATTGCGTCGATCATGACGGGCGCACGGCGATGTAAATATCGGTCGCAGCGTCGCTCAGGTAACACTCAAAGTCGGTGGTGTACGCCCTGGCGTGCGGGCACTGCGGGTCAGAAAAATAGCGCCAGATGCGCGCCCAGGCATCGATCACCGCCTGCGGCATGGCCCCTGGTGCTTCAAACACCAGGTAGGTTCCGGTTTCAATGTCGACCTGACTCAGGGGGGACGCGTCGGCTGTGGCCAGCACCAGCGCATCGGTGCCAGCCAAGACATCGAAGGCCCCGTTGGCATCAGACGCATAGCGGTGATATACGCCATAGACCCGCGCGCCCGCGCTCATGTGCGGCGCAACTTGCAAGCCAAAGTCAGCCCACAGCCGACCGATGCGTGCGTTAGCGGGCTGCGCCTCGTCGGCATTGCAGGTGCGAACCTTCACACCTTGCACGGCCAGTCCGTTGATCTCAACTTTTTTCATGACTATCTCCTTATTATCGCCCGTCCGCCAGCGCTTGCGGGTCCACGCCTTGCCGGCGCAAATAGTCAATCAGAGGAGGCCTGACAACGGTGTTTCAGCAGCTGGTGCGGCATAGGAAATCGTTACGTTAAATATTGAAGTTTTAAAGTTTAACGAGTCGTTTTTAATGACGATTTAACACCAGACCCTCTCAGCTTTATCGGAGCGCTCTACCCCTGGCTCATTCCTGCGGGTGCCGAGCTCGCTCGCGCGCGACGGTAAGCCCCGGATGGCCATTGAAATCACGCGCTCTACAGCCACGGTCTTGAGCGGAGGTTTTGACATCGCTCGCGCCGACCTGCGGATAGAACAACGCTTCGTGGTCTACCCCGGCACTTGGTCAGATCGCGCGAATTGCGTGTCCGTTTTCGTCCCATCCTCGTCTGGCTCAGCCCTGTTCAACACCAGGCCCGCTCAGCACAATGGCGGCATGCCGCACACCCCGCCCCTCAGCAAATCTGCCCTCCTCGTCATCGACGTTCAACACTCTTTCACCCACATGCCCTACTGGCCAGGGGGTGAGGTGGCACCGTTTCAACGGTCGCTGCTGCGGCTGGAGGCAGGGTGTCGCAAGGTCAACGTGCCTGTTGTTCACATCTTCCATGTCGACGACGACCCACCGTTTCAAGTGACGTCGGGACATGTCAGACCGCTTGACTGGCTACCGGGCGATCCGGCGGTCGCCATGACCAAGCACACGCATAACGCCTTCACCGACACGGGGCTTGACCTGTGGCTCAGGCGCCGGGGCGTGCAGCGGCTGATCATCAGTGGTATTCGCACCGAGCAGTGCTGCGAGACGACAGCACGGGTCGGCTCCGACCTGGGTTATGCGGTGGACTTTGTGTCTGAGGCGACGCTGACCTTTGCGATGACCCATTCGCGCTCAGGCCAGACCTTCACAGCGCAGGACATCATGCTGCGCACCGAACTGGTGTTGGACGGCCGCTTCGCACGCATCGTCACGGTGGATACTTGCCTGTCCAGCCTTTGAGCCGCCCGCATCAACCCAAAGCCCATGCTCCAACTGCGCCCCAACTGTGAATGCTGCAAGCGCGAGCTGCCGCCCGCAGCGCTGGATGCACGCATCTGCTCGTTTGAATGCACCTTTTGCGCAAACTGCGCTGACACACGCCTCAACGGCCATTGCCCCAACTGCGGCGGCGAGCTGGTGCGCCGCCCGGTGCGGCCGGCTACCACCCCATGACGCTGGTTTTGCCCCTTCGGGGCGACACCACTGCCGGCGTCATTGGGAGCGTAGCGCGGCAATCCATGGCTCCGAATTCATGGCTTGCGGCAGGCCTCGGTGACGGTCGAGGTCCTGCGCCCACGCTTCCCAATAATCCGGCGCCGGCCTTCCGCTAAACCGTGTTGGACCGCTGAACATGCACGCGCAGAATTTGTCGGTTTACCTGGTCATCACCCCTGGCGTGCTGATGCTCGACTACGCAGGCCCCGCCGAAGCGCTGCGCATGGCGCGGGACATGGGTGCGCCGCTGACTCTGCACACTTGCGGGCCACAGGCTGATGTGCCCACATCGTTAGGCACACAGCTGGGCGGGCTGGCACCACTACCCCCAGCCTTGCCGCCGAACAGCCTGGTGCTGATCACCGGTAACAGCCACGAACGCGAGGACTATGCCACGCCCGTCGCACAGCAAGTGGTGCGCTGGCTGCAAACAGCACCGCAGAGCGACACGCGCCTGGCCAGCATCTGCTCGGGCGCTTTGCTGCTGGCCATGGCGGGCAAGCTCGACGGCCTGCGTTGCACCACGCACCACAGCCTGATGGCCGACCTGCAAGCCCTGGCCCCCACCGCACAGGTGCAAGCCGACCGGATTTTTGTCGATGACGGGCAGGTGCTGACCAGCGCGGGTATCACCACCGGCATTGACCTGGCGCTCTACCTCATCGAACAAGTCGCTGGCGCTGCGCTGGCCGCCCAGGTAGCGCGGCGGCTGGTGATGTACGTGCGGCGCGGTCCGCACGACCCGCAAATCTCACCCTGGCTGGCTCATCGCAACCACATGCATCCGGCCATCCACCGCGCGCAAGACGCCATCGCACACAGCATGGCCGAAGACCCGGCGCGACGCTGGTCATTGCCTGAGCTGGCCCAGCAGGCCTGCGTGAGCCCCCGACATTTGTCGCGCCTGTTCATGCAACACACCGGCATCAGCGTGGTGGACTACCAGCAACAACTGCGCATGGCGCGGGCGCGCGAGTTGCTGACGCGCAACCCTGCATGGACCCAAGAACAAGTGGCCGAAGCCTGTGGCTTTTCGTCAGCGCGGGATTTCAGGCGAGTTTGGCAGAAGTGGGGGTCTGCGCCCGGTGGTACGCCACCAGCGCATTAGCATGCCCATGCCCCAGACCGTGTTCGGTCTTGAGGTGCGCCACTTGCGCCATGTGCTTTTGGTCCTGCAAGCCGTCCAGAATCTTCAGCCAATGCGCAACGGGCTGGCCGTAGGTCTTTTCAATCGACGGAAAATACGATGCGGGGCCCTGGACTTTGCTGGTGCTGGCCATGTCATTTCTCCTGACTTGCACGCCATGCGCTTGTGCACTTGTGCGCTGAAAGGGGTCCGAACACGCCGCCATCGACAGTCCTCACACGGCACATTGAATACATTCACGGCCGCTTGATCGGCTTCGTGGACGGGGTTTCACTCTTGGAGTCTTAACAACACACCTTGGTTCTTCAAGGCTGAAGGATCACCCAAGCCTTGTCGTTGCGGCGCACACCACGCCGGTTCAAGCGCCAAGCGCCGCATCCAACATCTCCACCCAATGCCGCACAGGCCGGCCGCTGCCGCTTTGCAGGTGGGTGATGCAGCCGATGTTGGCGCTGAGCACGCCTTGGGGTTCGAGCGCGTTCAGATGGCCCAATTTGCGGTCACGCAGTTGCTTTGAAAGCGCGGGGTTGAGCACACTGTAGGTTCCGGCCGAGCCGCAGCACAGGTGCGATTCACTGGCGGTGACTTTGATTTGAAAGCCTAGATCGCCCAGGTGTTTCTCCACACCGCCTTTGAGTTGCTGGCCGTGTTGCAGCGTGCAAGGGGGATGGTAGGCCTGCAGGCCCGCGGCTTGCAGCGCTTGGGGTTTGAGCTTGGGTTTGAGCAGCGGCACCAGCTCGGGCAGCAACTCGCTCAGGTCTTTCGTCAACGCGCCGATGCGGGCGGCTTTTTCGGCATAGGCCGCATCGTCTTTGAGCGCGTGGCCGTAGTCCTTGACCATCACGCCGCAGCCCGAGGCGTTCATGACGATGGCTTCGACTTCGCCCGACTCGACCAGTGGCCACCAGGCGTCGACGTTGGCGCGCATGTGGTCTTTGCCACCTTCATGGTCATTCAGGTGAAACTTGAGCGCGCCGCAGCAACCGGCCTTGGGGGCGGTCACGGTCTGGATGCCGCAGGCGTCCAACACACGGGCGGTGGCGGTGTTGATGTTGGGGCTCATGCTGGGCTGCACGCAACCGGCGAGCATGAGCACTTTGCGGGCGTGCGTACGGGTCGGCCAGGCGCCGGCGTCTTGCGGCACGGGCACCTTGGCTTTGAGGCTGTCGGGCAGCAGGCCGCGCACCATCTGGCCCATCTTCATGGCCGGGGCAAACAGGGGCGACGGCAGGCCTTCCTTGAGCGCCCAACGGAGCATTTTTTCGCCCGTGGGGCGCTCGACCTTGGCATCCACCAGCTTGCGGCCGATGTCGATCAGTTGGCCATACTGCACGCCGCTGGGGCAAGTACTTTCGCAGTTGCGACAGGTCAGGCAGCGGTCGAGGTGCAGCTGAGTTTTGCGCGTAGGCACCTGGCCTTCGAGCACTTGTTTGATGAGGTAAATGCGGCCACGTGGGCCGTCGAGTTCATCGCCCAGCAACTGGTAAGTCGGGCAGGTGGCGGTACAAAAGCCGCAGTGCACGCATTTGCGCAAGACGGCTTCGGCGGCCAGACCGTCGGGCGTGCCTTGGTATTCTGGAGCGAGCTTGGTTTGCATAGGAGTCTTTTAAAAAAGGGACGCTGGCGCCGCGGCGCGGCGGCGCCAGCTGCGGCGCACATCAGCGAGCAAAGGGGCCAGGGACAGCATAAGCAGCAGAGCCGCCTGCGGCAGCACCCAGATGAAACCGAGGTACTTGAAACCGGCTGCACCGACCACGCCGCCGGCGACAAAGGATGCAAGCAGCAGGCTGTACAGACGCAGTTTGATATGGTTGGCGCGAACGCGTGACTCGACCGGGCTTTCGGTGCGGTTCCAGTAAAACAGCTTGCCCAGCTCAATGCCCAGGTCGGTAATGACGCCGGTCATGTGCGTGGTGCGGATTTGCGATGCCGAAATTTTGGTGACTACGGCGTTTTGCAGGCCCATGGTGTAGGCCAGCACCAGCACCGTCAGGGGCACGGCGAACGGAGTTTGGCGATTGAGTGTGGCGCCCAGCAGGCCGAACAGCAACAGCAGGCCGGCCTCCAGCAGCAACGGCAGTGCATATTCGCTGCGCAAATGATGCTGCCTGGCCCAGTTGACCAGCACCGCGGTGGTGGCCGCGCCCAGGGTAAAGGCCAGCAGGGCACCGGCAGCGCCGAGCACCAGGGCGGCGTTGCCGAGCACCAGGTTGTCGGCCAGCAACGAGGCAAAGCCGGTCATGTGCGAGGTGTACATGCCGACCACCAAGAAACCGCCTGCGTTGATGGCGCCCGCGTTGAAGGCCAGCAAGGCGCCGAGCAGGCGGTTGATGCTGGCCGTGCGGTGCTGGCCGGTGAGGTGGCGCAGGCGACGCATGCGTTTTAGCCAGCAGCCAGCAGGCGCGCGGTGTTGAACACGCCAGCCGGGTCGAACTGCTTTTGCAGTTCGCGCCCAATGCGTTGCTGCACGGCGTCCAGCGGGGTGAACACGCCCACGGCCTTGTCAGACTCGCCGCCAGCGGCACTGGTACGAAACAAGGTGGCGTGACCGCCGGCTTGCTGGGCTGCACGGCGAAGGCTGACAGCCGCCGACACCGGCGCCCACATCCAGCGCAGGCCGCCATGCCACTCGATCAGCGTTGCCCAGGGCAGGTCCAGGGCAGGAGCCGTCTGCGGCACGCTCAGGCGCCACAGGCACAGCTCGGGTGAAGGCGCTTGAAAAAATGGCAATGTCTGGTCGCGGCAGGCGTTCCAGTCGGCGCTGGCCTGGGTGTTGTCCATGCGCACGACCTGAGCGCCCAGGGCCTGCAGGTCGGCGCCCATGCGCGGGCAAGCCGCTTCAACGGCCGCCACCGCGCCACGCAGACGCACAAACAAGTAGTCGCTGGCCGGGCTGGCGCTGGCGTCATGCACCCAGCAACTGGCGTTCAGGGGCAGCGGCTGGCCGCCCCAGCGGTTGAGCAAGTCCAGCGCCTGCGGCTGCGACACGCCGGCGCACATGAGCGTGGCCTCGGCAGGGGCGACGGGCAGCACCTTGAGCGAGACTTCAGCGATCACGCCGAGCGTACCCATGGCGCCGGCCATCAGGCGCGAGACGTCGTAGCCGGCCACGTTTTTCATGACCTGGCCGCCAAAGGTCAGCAACTCGCCGCGACCGTTGATGAGCTGAACGCCCAGCATGAAGTCGCGCACGCCGCCTGCGCTGGCCCTAGCCGGACCCGCCAGGCCACTGGCAACCATGCCGCCGACCGTGGCACCCGGCCCGGCTGGCAGGGTTTTGAAGTGCGGCGGCTCGAAGGGCAGGCACTGGCCCTGGGTGGCCAGCAGAGCCTGCAGCTCGGCCAGGGGGGTGCCGGCGCGCACCGTGACCACCAGCTCGCTGGGCTCGTAGCTGACCACGCCGGTGCAAGCGCCCATATCCAGCAACTCGCCTTGCAGAGCTTGGCCGTAAAAGTCTTTGCTGCCGCCACCGCGCACGCGCAGCACGCTGCCCGCAGCGCCGGCTTGCCGAACCCGCTCGCACAGGGCGTCGATCACATGGGTATCTGAAGTCATCTCCGCATGGTAAGCGGCCAGCCACCCGGGCGATTTGATTTTTTTAAACGGGCCTTGTTCGAATTTTTACATCCGGGCGTCATCGACAAAGTTCACCGGCAAGCCGGGCACCTCGACCTGCATCGAAAAAACACAACCCGAGTCAGGCCAGGCCGCCAGCTCGGCGGCGCTGCGGCCGCGACTTGCGGTGGTGACATACAAGGTCTTGAGGTCGGCGCCGCCAAAGCAGGGCATGGTCGGGCACTGGGCGGGCACTGCGATGTCGCGCAACACCTGGCCCTGGGGCGAGAGCTGGAGCACGCGGGCGCCTTCAAACATGGCGACCCAGTAGTTGCCCTCGACATCAACCGCCGCCCCATCGGGCCGACCGCCATAACCGGCCATGCCGGGCTGCCAGCCCTCGGGTTTGCCAGGCCACTGGGCGAAAACACGCTCGCCGCTCATCTGGCCGCTGCCCGCATCCCAGTCCCAGGCGCGTATCAGCTGGCGCGTGGTGTCGGTCCAGTAAAGCGTGCGAGCATCGGGCGACCAGGCTAGGCCGTTGGCGACGGTGACGCCGCCGGCGTGCCGCTGCAGCGCCGGCACGCCGGCACGCAGGTCCAATGAAAACAACTCGCCTTGCGGGGCCGTGCGCGGCTCGAAAATCGTGCCGACCCAAAACCGCCCCGCCGGGTCGGCCTTGCCATCGTTAAAGCGGGTGGTCGCGCTGTCGTAATCGGGGCCGACCACGCGCTCGAGCGAGCCACCCCATTGCGTGGCGCGGTAAATGCCGTCCCGCAGCGCCAGCAGCAAGCCATCCGAGCGGCCAGCGCTGCGAACGGGCGCGATGCAGCCCGGCTCGGCAGGCATGTCCCAACTCTCCACCGAGCCGAGGTACACATTGGCCCGCTTGATCTGCTGGCCGGGGATGTCAACCCAGTAAAGCATCTGCTCGTCAGGGTGCCAAAAAGGAGATTCACCGAGCTGGTCGGGGTTGGGGTTGAGGATTTGCCAGGTCATGGGTTTTGCGCGGGGATTGGATGGTTGGGGCTCGGATTGAGGAAAGTCTTTGCGGGGACTTTAGCGGCAAAGAGGGGGGGTCTGTTGTCACTCTCTGCAAGCGCCCAAAAAAAAGCCCGCCAGCGTGAAGCCAACGGGCCGAACATCCAAAGGAGACTCTCAAAAAATACGCTGCCGGCGGTCGCCCGACCGGCAGTGTGGCAAAAGCTCAGCGGTTGTAGGCGGTCTCGCCGTGCGAGCTGATGTCCAGACCTTCGCGCTCTTCTTCTTCCGTCACGCGCAGGCCGATGGTCAGGTCAACTACCTTGAAGGCGATGAAGGAGACCACGGCCGACCAGACCACTGTGATCAGCACGGCCTTGGCCTGAACCATGACTTGCGAGGCGATCGAGTAGTCCGCTGCCGTGATGGCGGTGGCTGTGACCCAGTCAGCCACAAAGCCGGGGCCGCCCAGGCTTGGCGAATTAAAGACGCCGGTGAGCAGGGCGCCCAGAATGCCGCCGATACCGTGCACGCCGAAGACATCGAGCGAGTCGTCAGCACCCAGCAGTTTCTTCAGGCCGTTGACACCCCAGAGGCAGGCAAAACCAGCGATGAAACCGATGATCAGGCCACCACCGATGCCGACGTTGCCAGCAGCCGGCGTGATGGCCACCAGACCGGCCACCGCGCCGGAGGCGGCGCCGAGCATGGAGGCTTTGCCGCGCATCAGCGCTTCACCGAGGCACCAGGCCATCACCGCAGCGGCGGTAGCACCCAGGGTGTTGATAAAGGCCAGCGCTGCAAAGCCGTTGGCTTCGAGTGCGGAGCCGGCGTTAAAGCCGAACCAGCCCACCCACAGCAGGGCCGAGCCGACCATCGTCAAGGTCAGGCTGTGCGGCGCCATGGCTTCTTTGCCGTAGCCAATGCGCTTGCCCACCATGTAGGCGCCGACCAGACCGGCCACAGCGGCGTTGATGTGCACGACGGTGCCGCCCGCGAAATCAAGCGCGCCGGTCTGCCAGAGATAGCCACCCTTGGCGTTCATGGCGTCAACGACTTCCTTGCCGGTGTAAGCATCAGGCCCCATCCAGAACCAGACCATGTGAGCGATGGGCGCATAGCTGAAGGTGAACCAGATGACCATGAAGGCCAGCACCGCCGAGAACTTCATGCGTTCGGCAAAGGCACCAACGATCAGCGCGCAGGTGATGCCGGCAAACGTGGCCTGGAAGGCAGCGAAAACGATCTCGGGAATCACGACGCCCTTGCTGAAGGTCGCGGCGTTGGCAAAGGTGCCTGCGGCGTTGTCCCAGACGCCTTTCATGAACAGCCGGTCAAAGCCGCCGAAGAACGCATTGCCCTCGGTAAAGGCCAGGCTGTAGCCGTAGATCAGCCACAGCACCACGATCATGGAGAAGGTGACCATGACCTGCATCAGCACCGACAGCATGTTCTTGCTGCGCACCAGGCCGCCATAAAACAGGGCCAGGCCGGGGATGGTCATGAGAATCACGAGGATGGTGGAGACCATCATCCAGCCGGTATCGCCCTTGTTGGGCACCGGATCGGCCGCTTTGGGCGCATCAGCTGCGGCAGCCGCGGCCGGCGCCGGGGCGGCCACGGCGGCCGCTGGGGCTGCGGCATCAGCCGGTTTGGCTTCGGCCGCGGGTGCGGCAGCAGGCGCTGCAGCAGCGGCTGGGGCTGCCGGGGTTTGAGCCATCAGGGCGGCGCCGCTGGTCAGCAGGCTCAGGCCGAGGGCGAGGGAGGCGAGTAGTTTTTTCATGGCAATGGGTCTTTCGGGTGGGGCCTTACAGCGCTTCTTTGCCGGTCTCGCCGGTACGAATGCGCACGACCTGCTCTAAGTTGTAGACAAAGATCTTGCCGTCGCCGATCTTGCCGGTACGCGCAGCGCCTTCGACCGCTTCGATCACGCGGTCCACGAGCTCGTCGGCCACTGCCGCTTCGATCTTGACCTTGGGCAAGAAATCAACCACGTATTCGGCACCCCGGTACAGCTCGGTGTGGCCTTTTTGGCGTCCGAAGCCCTTGACTTCGGTGACGGTGATGCCTTGCACGCCCATGGCCGAGAGGGCTTCGCGCACCTCATCGAGCTTGAACGGTTTGATGATGGCCGTGACGAGTTTCATGTTCAGGTTTCCTCCAGAAAATTGATAGGCAGCGGCCACCGTGGAGGCGGCCGCTCAAGCCGGATTACAGGGCTTTGGTCAGCATCAAGACCAGCGTGTTTTTGTTGATCGACTTGGTGCCGTCAACAACAAAGGTGTAGCTTGACTTCTTGTTGGCGCCGACAAAGGCAGCCGACGCCGACAGGCCATCGCCCAAGTCGTAAGCGCCGCCAATGCTGTAGTCAACATAGTCTGCAGCCGTCACGCTGCTTGCATAAACGGTCTTGGCCACCGAAGCCTTGAAGGTGGTCTTGGGCGCGACTTCCTGCGCGAATGCAAGGCTGAAGTAGCCGGTGCCTTTGGCGTCCAGGATACCGAAATAGCCATCGGAAATCGTGCGCGAGTACTTGGCCGTCACCGGGCCATAGGTCGCGCCCAGGTAGGCCTCGGTGGTGTTGGCCATGGCCGCGCCGGGGTAGCGGTAAGCCAGGGCGCCGACGTCGAGGTCCAGCGCGCCAGCCTTGAACTTGTAGCCGCCGTAGACATCAATTTCGAGCTTGTTGTCGGCCAGCCAATTCACGGTGGAGTTCCAGTTGCCCAGGTAAAAGCCACTGTCAAACGCGTAGTCAACACCGCCTTGCAGGGCCGGCTTGAAGGCTGTCGTCTTGTTCTGTGCCTGGTCTTGACCACGGAACTTGTAGTTGCTGGCCAGCGACAGATTGAAAGACATCGGCGAGGCGGCAGCAGGAGCCGGGGCAGCAGGCGCAGCGGTCTGTGCCAGGACAACAGCAGTGCTCAGGGACAAGGCGGCGGCAAGGGCGATCTGGGCGGGTACGAATTTCATGGTGGCTCCGATAGGGTGAGTAAAGACAGACTCATCCAAGCACGGAGCATGCCAAACAGCACCCGATCCCGACACGCAGCCCATTCAGCCCGCGTCACCCGTAAAAATGTACACCACTGGAGCGAGATACCAGCGTTACAGTAGTGCTTAGGATTTAGTCGCCTGCGCACCAAGTTGGCGCAGCAGCACGCACGATATTGAACCCAACAGACCAGGAGCGGCGTATGAGCTTATCTTTAGTGCATAGCCGGGCGCTGCTGGGCCTGCAGGCCAGGCCGGTGATGGTCGAGGTTCATCTGGCCAACGGACTGCCCAACTTCACGCTGGTGGGGCTCGCCGAAACCGAGGTCAAGGAGGCCCGCGAACGCGTGCGCGCAGCCATTCAAAACAGCGGCCTCGAATTTCCCGTTAACAAACGAATAACCGTTAATCTGGCACCGGCCGACCTCCCCAAGGACTCGGGTCGATTTGACCTGCCGATTGCGCTGGGTATCCTCGCGGCCAGCGGCCAGATTGATGCCGCCAAACTCAGCGGCTACGAGTTTGCAGGAGAACTGTCGCTGGGCGGTGAACTGCGGCCCGTGCGCGGCGCCCTGGCCATGAGCCTGGCCATCGGGCAAACGCTGCCCGCCGGTCACGCGGGTGCACGCCCTCAACTGGTGCTGCCCCAAGGCAGTGCTGAAGAGGCGGCCCTGGTGCCCGATGTCCACATCTACCGCGCCCGCCATCTGCTGGATGTGGTGCGCCAGTTCCTGCCCGGCGACCTGCCGCCCGAAGTCCTTGAAGGCTGGCAGCGCCTGCAAGCCGACGCTCGCCAGACAGCGCCCAGCTACCCGGACATGGCCGACGTCAAGGGCCAGGCCGCGGCGCGCCGCGCGGTGGAAATCGCGGCTGCCGGTGGTCACAGCATCTTGCTGATGGGCTCGCCCGGCTCCGGCAAGTCGATGCTGGCCCACCGCTTCGCGGGGCTGCTGCCAGACATGACCACCGACGAAGCCCTGGAAAGCGCCGCCGTCGCCTCGCTGGCCGGACGCTTCACGCTCGAGCGCTGGGCGCAGCGGCCGACCTGCTCGCCGCATCACACGGCCAGCGCGGTAGCCTTGGTCGGTGGCGGCTCGCCGCCCAGACCGGGTGAAATATCGCTGGCGCACTGGGGCGTGCTTTTTCTGGATGAGCTGCCCGAATTCCCGAGAGCCGCCCTGGAGGCCTTGCGCGAGCCGCTCGAGTCGGGCCACATCACCATCTCCCGCGCCGCCCAGCGTGCCGAGTTCCCGGCACGGTTTCAACTCATCGCCGCCATGAATCCCTGCCCCTGCGGCTACCACGGCTCACGCGTGCGCGCCTGCCGCTGCTCAGCTGAACAGGTCGCACGCTACCAGGGCAAACTCAGCGGCCCGCTGCTGGACCGCATCGATTTGCACGTCGAGGTCGGCGCCCTCGCCGCAGAAGAGTTGGTCAACGCCCCCGCCGGCGAAACCAGCGCCAGCATCCGCCAGCGCGTGATCAGTGCCCGCGAACGCGCAGTCGCCAGGCAAGGCGGCAGCAACCAGGCCCTCGAAGGCCAGGCCATCGACAGCCAGTGCGCCCTGGGGCCGGATGGCGCCAAGTTCTTAAACAACGCCGCCGCCCGCCTGGGCTGGTCGGGCCGCAGCATCCACCGCTGCCTCAAAGTGGCCCGCACCATCGCCGACCTGGGCGGCTCTGACCCGGTGGAGATGAAGCATGTGGCAGAGGCGGTGCAGTACCGGCGGGTGTTGAAGGGCGCGTGAGCCGAGGCGCCGTTTGACAGGCGATCCGCCAGGCGGTGTGGCGCCTGACCCCAGTGCTCTTTTTGAACCGAAATACGGCCGTTGAGCGTGGCCGAGGGGCTGCCGAGGCAGGTCGCTGGCTAGGCGCGAGCGTCAGCCGGACGCCGTGTCCGGCTAGCGGCCTGAAGCGTCAGATCAGCGGCCGCGCAGCGCTCTCATCCAGGAGATGACCTCCCTAGTGCGCTCATCTCTTTGATTCATTTGATTTTTCAAGCGGGTATCAGCGGCCAACTGCC
>CAIMVC010000205.1 GCA_903844825.1 uncultured Burkholderiales bacterium
GGTCACCATTTCGCCTTCGCTTCTGCGGTTGGACAGCGAACCGGTGACGTGAACCTTGATCCAGTCGCAGCCGATCTTGATCTGCCGGCGTACCTCCGCAATGATTTGGTCTTTGCCTTGCAACAAAACCGCATAAGCCATTGTGCCGCTGTCCGGCATAAGTCGTCCGGCGGCACCGCCGACCGAGGTCATCAGGGCATAGCCGCCCACAGCCATGCGGGGTCCTTCGATCACGCCATGCTGGATGGCCTCCTTCAGATCGACGCCCAGATCAAACAACGAGTCGGCGTCAAAAAAACCGGTACATCCAGAGGTCAGGATGCGTCGAACATTGCGCACAGCCGTGATCGCCGCCATACCTGGGCGCCGGTGGTAAAACAACTCATCATGGCCGGCTGCGTTGTCAAACGTGCTGTGCACATGGCCATCAATCAGCCCAGGCATGAGAGTCAGACCCGTTGCGTCGAGCCGCTGAACCGACGGATCGGCGAGGGCGTCTGCAGCACTGCCGACGGCTTGAATTTTGTCGCCAACGACCAACACAGATGCCAGGCGCGCGGGCGCACCTGTTCCATCGATCACATTGGCGTTTTGGATCAGCAGTTGCTGAGGGTTCATGGATTTATAACCTTGCCTTTATTTCCCATACGGAAACTTAATTTCCATAGTGAAAATTTAATTTGAAATATGGAAACTTGTGTTCTTTTTTTTGATTCTATTGCACAATACGCTCGCCGCGCCAGGGATTTTTTGCAGTCAATTGCTTGTCTTTAGAAAGTGCACCGGTTGACCCTCAACCAATGAACGTAACCAAAGCAACAAACATGTCAGACACCCCCTTGCTCCGCATGACCACACCGCTTGAGGTCGGCATCGGTTGCCGCGACCTCGCTGTGATGCGACGGTTTTACGAGAACACGCTCGGACTGCAGTTCGTCAGTGAGGCACGCATTCCCGTCCATGTGGCGCAAACTTACCGATTGGCTCGCGGTAGTGCCACCGTGGTCCGGATGCAGACCACACGGGGGGAGCGGATCAAGCTGATTGCCCCGGATGAGGCGCCAGGTCTGCCCACCGAACACGCGACCTATGTTTTGGATCTTCCGAACGTGATGTACCTGACCTTCATCATCACCGACGTTAAGGCCGCCATGGTCCGCCTGCTTGAAGCCGGCATCAGCTTTATGACGGGCCCTGATCCCATCCAAAGTCGGCCAGGCGTGACGGTCGCATTTCTGCGCGATCCCGAGGGCAACATCATCGAGTTGGTCCAATATGACGATGTACCCGCCTATCGACCCGATTTGCAGTAACGACAAGGGCAACACACCATGACGATTCCACGCCGAGTTCCGCCAACCCCCGCCAGTAGTCTCGAGAGCCGCCTGGCCGCCGTCGAAGACCAACTGGCCATCCGTGACTTAACGGCCCGCTACAACTTTGCCATTGACAACCGAGACATGGCTTCCGCCGCTGAGCTATTCACCGATCAGGCTTCGTTCGGCTCCAAAGATGGCGCCATGCGTGCGACCGGTCGGGAGGCGGTCCTCAGGCAATTCGAGAGCCGCTACAGCGTGATGGGGCCCTCCAACCATTTTGCCCATGACCACGTCATCTGGTTTGACTCAGCAACACAAGCCCAAGGGCGGTTGTCGGTGCATGCAGAGGTCTGGCGCAATGAGCAGCCCATGGTGACCGCCATGCGGTACAGCGACCGCTACGAAAAGGTAGACGGCCTTTGGCGCTTTTCGGAACGCCTGCTGTCATTTTTTTACTACCTGAACGTCGCTGACTACGCTGCGGCCATGGGGCACTTGGATCGCAACAGGGCCTCGGGCACCCCGGTGGCTGCCGACTACCCCGAGCGTCTGCCGACCTATGTGGAGCTTCGCCCAGGCAAATCAAAACCCTGACACCTAAGGAGTCTGAACACCCCCTGCCAATCCTTTTCCCCAACTCGTTCCATCGAACCTACCGACCAACGCCCGGGTTATTACCCACTAGGCGGTACGCCGGGAATTGAATACCATCGCGTTCCGCTCGGCACCCGTATAAATGATGAGGAGACAATTATGAAATTCAAATTAAAAGCCCTAACCCTGTTGCTTGCAGGCGCAGCAATCAGCCCACTGTCTGCGGTGGCCGCAGAGTTCACCATCGCATCCATCAAGGCGCTGACCGGCCCACTGGCATTTGTCGGAGTTCCTGAGGCCAATGCAGTCAAAATGGCCGTCGACGAATTGAATGCCGCCAACTACCTGGGCGCAGGCAATTCCATCAAATTGGTATCGAATGACGATCAGAACGACCGGGCACAGATCACGACCCTGCTGACGCGCGCGGCCAAGGTGGACAATGCCCTGATCGTCCTTGGCGGAGCCAATAGCGTCTTGATGATTGCAGTGGCGCCCATGCTCAATGAGCTGCAAATCCCCATGTTCGCGACAGCCCAGACCGCTGCGCCGCTGGCAGCCAGCAAGTGGTACCTCAAGGTCACGGCATCGTCAGAAATTCAAGTAGCACCTCTGGCACAGTACGCCGTCGACAAAGTTAAGCCACAACGCCTGGCAGCTATCTGGGGTCGCGACAACGATGGTCATATCAACAACATGAAAGCCTTCATGGGCCCGCTGGCCGCCAAAGGCGTAAAGCCGATTGCCGAAGAGACTATTCTGATCTCTGACACCGATTTCGGCGCCTTGGCCACCAAGATCGCAGCAGCCAAACCTGATTCGATCTGGCTTGGTGCCAATGCTGCGCAGGCCGCCAATTTGGTGA
>CAIMVC010000206.1 GCA_903844825.1 uncultured Burkholderiales bacterium
GAAGTCAAGGAGCTCGCTTATTACGACTTGCTGGTCCATCAGTTGCCCCAGCATGAGTTTTTGGGCGAGATGGTTGCCAAGCAGCTGCTGTACTACCCGACGGTCACCCGCGAGCCCTACCGCCACATGGGTCGTGTGACGGACCTTCTTGAAAACGGGAAAATGCAGGCCGACCTGAACCTGCCGCCGCTGAACCGGCTCGAAGACCGGGTCATGATCTGCGGCAGCCCGGGGATGCTCAAGGACCTCAAGCAAATGCTCGAAAAAGCCGGCTTTGCCGAAGGCAATACGGCCCGTCCCGGTGACTTCGTGATCGAGAGGGCCTTCGCCGAGCAGTGAGCCTGGGGTTCGTCGGTGCAAGGCGAATTTTGCCTCCCTCGCCGGGGCTCCGCTGGGGTTCGCTCCCTCCCCTCCCGGGTCAGCACAGACTTTCCACACGCCAACACCCCCGCGCTCCGCCGAAGGGGAGAGAGAAAGCCCGAGAGGGGGAGAGCGCAAGAATCTGCGCCGAAAGCCATGCATCGACGCCATTAGAACGTCAGACCGTCAGACCGTCAGACCGTCAAGGCATTTTGTCGTCCACCGGCGGCGCCGAGACGGCGCGCGGGCCGACCTGGCCGAGTCGTTCCTTCAGTGACTGCGGCTGGCCGCTGAGTAGCGCCGCGTAGACCGTGGCGTTGGACAAGACCTTTTTGACGTAGTCCCGCGTTTCGCTGAATGGCACGTTTTCTGCCCAGATTGCGGCGTCGAGCAGCGGGCCATTGCGCCAGTTGCGCGGCCGGCCCGGCCCGGCGTTGTAGGCGGCTGCGGCCAGGGCCATGGAGCCGCCAAAATCGTCGAGTGCGCGCTTGAGGTAGGCCGTGCCAATCATGATGTTGGTCTCGCGGTGGGTGATCTGGTCGGCGGTAAAACCGTTCAGGCCAATGTGCCGGGCCGTCTCGCGGGCGGTGGCCGGCATGATCTGCATCAGCCCCGAGGCGCCCACGCCCGAGCGGGCGTCCATCACGAAGCGGCTTTCCTGGCGGATCAGGCCATAGACGTAGGCCGGGTCCAGCCCGATTTCGCGGCTGCGCTTGAGCACCAGATCTCGAAATGGGGTCGGAAAGCGCTGCTCGGCGTCAAATTCGCTGCGGGTGCGCTCGCTGGTGTTGATGCAGCGGTCCCAGATGGCGCGTTCGCAGGCCAGTTGGGCGGCCGCCAGCAATTCGCGCTCGCTCAAACCGCCGGGGCGCGCCAGGTTGACGCCGTAGTTCCACTCGCGCACGCCCTCGGTGCGCAAACCGATGGCGATGGCGTGCAGGGCGCGCTGCAAGGTCGGGTTATGTTTGGCCGCCTCTTTTTCTTCGGCTGTGGGCGGCGCAGGGCGTGCCGGCAGGATGACCTTCTGGCCCAATTCTTCGAGCGCGAGTTGCTCATAAAAACCGCGTACCGAGGCAATCGACTGCAGCAGCGCCAGGGCTTCGGCGCGCTGCGGCGCGGCGACCGGCACGTGGGTGGTGCCAGACAGGATGGCCTCTGGCGAGGGCGCCAGCAAGACTTTGGCACGCGTCGGTGCCGTGGCCAGCAAGGCCTTGGCCTTCCAGTAAATCCAGCTCGGGTCCTTGCGCCCGCTCTCGCTCATGGCGTTGATGCCGGCCAGCACCTGCGACCACTCGGGCTCGCTGCCAGCGCGCAGCGCGGCCCGCACCTTCCAGCCCAGCATCTCGTCGGTGAGGTCGGCATCATTGCTGACCCGGGCGTAATACGCCAGCGCGCCGCTTTCCAGCCGGCCTGCGGCCTGCCGGCCGATCAGGCCCCAGACCCAGTTGCGCTCTTCCGCCTTGAGCTGAATGCCCCATTTTTTTTGCAGCAGGCGGGCGGCCGCTTCATGGTCGGTGGCGGCCAGGCGCACCAGCGCCAGCGTGATCATCTCTTTGCGCACACGTGTCAGCGCCAGCGACTTGTCGTTGAGAAAGCGGGCCGGGTCGGCCTGAATTTGCGCCAGCAGCTTGAGCGCATCGGGGGCGACGACCTCGACCGCATCGCGCGCCACCCGCGAGCGATTGGCCTCGGTGGCCAGCCGCGCTTTGCGCCAGACCTCCAGCGGGTCGAGTTGGCGGGCCACCAGCAGGCGGTCGGCGGCGGTGCGGCAGCCGTCTTCGGGGTCCCGCTGCAAAAACCAGTTTTTGCGCACTTCTTCGGCAATGCGGGCGGCCGGCTCGCCGCGGCCCTTGAGGTGATCAATCAACAACGCGTAGCAGCGCACCTCGCGGTCGTCGCTCATGCGGTACTGCGGATGTTCGGCAGCAAAACCCGTCCAGTCGCGGCGCTGACCCAGCAGCAGCAGCCAGTCGTTGCGCAATCGGTCTTCCTGGTAACTGCCGGCGTAGCGGGCAAAAAATGCCTGCACCTCGGCCGGGCTGGCCTCATTCAGGCGGCTGCGCAACTCCCAGTAAGCGCCCCAGGGCTCCAGCAGATGGCCGCGCAACTGCGGCAAAAGGGCGGCCAGCTGCGCCTTGTCGCCGCGTGCAAACGCCTGACCCATGTCGAGTGCGGTCTGGTCGGCGCGGCTCAGCGCGGCGCCCGCCGATTGAGCCAGACCCGGCAGCCCGGCCAAGCCCAGCCAAGCGGCCAGCGCGACTGTGAAATATTTTTTCGATAGCATCGGGTGATTATGGATAAATTAACTGCGCGCAAAACACTGATTGAGCAACGTCTGAACCTGCCGGATCGGCTACAGCGCGCCGACTTGTTACAACGTGTGATGCGCATCTGGCTGGTGGGCCGGCCCGACGCGGTCATTGGCGCTTACTGGCCCATCAAGGGCGAGTTTGACCCCTTGCCCGCGCTGTACCGCTGGCAGGAAGACGCTGTGCTGGGCCAGGGCGTTGCCGGCGCGGCCAGCGAGCCCGACCGGGGCGCCCAGATCGTCACCGAGAGCCTGGCCAACCGCTCACCGCGCAAGATCGGCCTGCCGGTGGTCGACAAGCTCAATAAGACCTTGACCTTTCACGCCTGGTACCCCGGCTGCCCGATGGAAGAAGACGCCTACGGCATTCCCAAGCCCAAGGACACCGAGGTGATTGTGCCCACGCTCTTGTTCGTCCCCTGTGTGGGTTATGGTCCGGGCGGCTACCGCCTGGGCTATGGCGGCGGTTTTTACGACCGCACGCTGGCGTCGCTGCAACCCAAACCTTTCACCGTGGGACTGGGTTACAGCCACGGCTGGCTGCCGGAACTTGAACCCGAGGCTCATGACGTGGCGCTCGATGCGCTGCTCAACGACATGGGTGTGGTCTGGCCGGCGTGAGCGCGTCGCCGTAACGAGTGCGGCCTGCCCGTCTGCGAAGCCCTGGCTCGCAGACCGGGAAGGCGTTGGGCCGGACTCGCTCAATCCATGGAGTCAACAGTGTCCGGGTCGGGCACGTCGCCGATGGCTTGGCGGGTCTGGCTGGCCTGCTCTTGCAGCCACTGGCAAAAGGCCTGGACCTCGGCTCGTTCGGCGCTGCGGGGTCCGACGATCAGCCAGTAGGCCATGGGCGAGTCCAGGCGCAGGTGGGGTAGCACTTCGACCAGGTCGCCGGTCGCCAGACTTTCGGCAATCATCGGCAGGCGTGCCAGCACCAGCCCCTGGCCGCTGAGCGCTGCCTGCACCATCTGGTGGGCGTAATTGAAGTACATCCAGCGCCTGGGTTGCAGCTTGGGCACGTCCTGCTGGTCCAGCCAGCGGCGCCAACTGAGCCAGTCGAGGTGCCTGTCGCGCGCGTCGCCGGCTTCGATCAGCGCAAATTGCGCCAGGTCCTGCGGCGTTTTCAGGGTCGGCCCGTCCTTGAGCAGCCAGGGGCTGGCTACCGGCGTCATTTGCTCGCCAAACAGGCGCTGGGCATGGCTCGGCATGCTCGCCGCAGGGCCGTAGCGCAGGGCCAGGTCCAGGTCCGAGATGTCCAGGTCCACCGGCGCGTCTGACGCATCAATGCGAATATCCATGTCGGGGTTGTCCCGCTGAAAGGCCTCGAGCCGCGGGATCAGCCACATGGAGGCGAAGGAAGCGAAGGTGGTCAGCGCCACGCTCTTGCGGCCGGTGCTTTGCCGCAGCTGGCGCACGGCACTGTCGATGCGTTCGAGCGCGGGTGTCAGCGCGCGCAACAAAACAGCGCCTGCGCTGGTTAGCTCCACCGCCCTTGTGTGGCGGTGAAACAGGCCGACACCCACATCGTCTTCTAGGGCCTGAATCTGCCGGCTCACCGCCGACTGGGTCAGCGCCATTTCTTCTGAGGCAGCCCGAAAGTTCAGGTGCCGGGCGACCGCTTCGAAGGCCCGCAACTGCCCGACAGCAATCGGGCGCGAACGCAGGTGAGTCTGGGAATGCTGCATGAAAGTCCTTGCTCATAGCGTCATGATTAATGTGATTTAAGCATGAATCGGAGGCCGCAATGGCATTGGTAAAAAGGCGCTGTTGCGGCCATCATGGACGGACCCGGGCAGCCGGGTTGATTCGACACCACAAGCCATGGAGCCGCCAATGACACCCTTCACATCCGTTTCATCGACCCTGCCTGGCCATGAAGCGCTGGCGCTGACCCATCGGCATGTGAGCGTGCTGCTACCAGTGGGTCGGGCGCTGACGCTGCACGTGCGCCGCCCGGGAGCGCTGCAGGTCAGCAGCGGCCGACTCTGGCTCACATTGGCACTGGCGGCGGATGATCCAAGCGAGCGCGGCGGCGACCATTTCTTGCACCCAGGTCAGTCGCTGGCGCTGGCGCCTGCACAGGGCGTGATCATCGAGTCCTTCGCACCCGGCCAGCCGATGAGCGCCCATTTTTGCTGGGTACCGGCGCCGGCGTCAATGTTTCAGCGTCAGCGGCTGGCTGACTTCGCTGCTTCCCCCGCTGGAGGGAGGCGGGGATGGGGGCTCATGCCGACCGCACGGAATTTCTATTGGCCCTGACCGTGCCCGTCTTCTGAGGGCTACTGAGGGGGGAGGGGGCAAGAGTGGCAGTCCCCAGGGGCGTGCAGTCTGCGTTTCTGGCGCCCGGCTTGCACCCCCGCTGGGGCCGCTGGGCGAAGGCGGGGACTTATGCGCGCAGCTCAAGGCTCGCGTGCCAGTAGCCGCAGATCGGCCGCGTAGCGCCCCAGTGTTTGCGCAGCGTAGCCGCGTTGGGCGGGTGTGGTGCTGTTGTGCAACTCGGCCATGACTTGGCAACTGCGCAGCCGTGCCGTTTCTTCCTGCTGACGCTGCGCGGGGTCACCGAGCTGAACGCTGCGCTCTATCGAGCCGCGCAGGGCGACCCGAGCCTGCTCGGCGGTGACGGCGCCCGAGGAGATGGTGCGCAGGGTTTTGAGCCAGTCCTGCTGGCGCCACAGCCGGCGCGAATAGGCCTCCTCGCCATCGAAGGCGACGCGCTCTAGCGCCGCCTGCAAGACCCCCAGTTGCCGCTCATTGATGCTGCCGTAGAGCGTTTCGGCGCGAGAGGCCGCTCGCTTGAGGCGGTTTTCGCCCAACACCCGCGGCGAATCGGTCAGGAATTCTTTGCGGTATTTTTGGTTGCTCTTGGTGAAGTTTCGCTCCAGCGCCGCCAGCTGGGCCGGGCTCAAGCTGGTCCATACCGCCAGCGCCTGCGGCTCCAGGCGCCCGGGCAGGTCGGCCAGCGCCATCAGCCTGCCCAGCACGTCGGTGTAGACCACGCAGGCCTGTTCGGCATTCATGTCGCCCAGGAGGGGCTGCTGCCACTTTTGCAAGGTCTCGGCGTAGCCGGGCAGCTGGTCGCGGCGATGCCAGCCATGCAACTGGACGAGCGAGGCGCGCACGACGGGTCGCTGCGCGTCGGTGAACTCGACGTAGTCGGTGAGGTACCACCAGGCCACCTCGGGTGCCTGGTTGTAGGCGAGCTTGATCGTGCTGCAGGCTTGCAGCGCAAGGCCGAGCAACACTACGCTGATAATCCTGGCAAGGTTTCTGACGCGCAAAAATTTCACGGGAAGTCTCATGTCAAGTTCAATAACGGCCAAAGCAAGCCCGCTAGATGTGGTCATCATGGCCGCCGGCAAGGGCACCCGGATGAAAAGCGATCTGCCCAAAGTGTTGCACCGATTGGGCGGCCGCGCTTTGCTGGCCCATGTGCTTGACTGCGCAGCGCAGTTATCAGCGCGCCAGGCGGTCGTCATCACCGGCCACGGCGCCAGCCAGGTGGAGGCGGTCCTGAGCAGCCGGGGCGGCGCGCTGCCACTTCATTGTGTGCGCCAGGAGCCGCAACTGGGCACCGGTCATGCCGTCCAGCAGGCCCTGCCGCAGCTGCTCGACGACGGTGTCACGCTGATTTTGTCAGGCGACGTGCCACTCACGCAGGCCGACACCTTGCAGGCGCTGCTCGCGCTCTGCGGTGGCCGGCAACTGGCCTTGTTGACGCTGAGCCTGCCTGACCCGACCGGCTACGGGCGCATTGTGCGCAGCGACAACAGTCAGGGCGATGTCCTTGCCATCGTCGAGCACAAGGATGCGAGCGACGCGCAGCGACACATTACCGAAATTTACAGCGGCATCATGGCCGTGCCGACCCGGCTGCTGCGGCCCTGGCTGGCGCGACTGGACAACCACAATGCACAGCAGGAGTACTACCTCACCGACATCGTCAAGTTCGCCATTGCCGACGGCCTGAGCGTGGCGGCGCACCAGATCACTGACGCAGCGCAGGTCGCCGGCGTCAACAGCCCGGTGCAACTCGCCGAACTCGAGCGCGTCTACCAGCTGCGCCAGGCCCGCGCGCTGATGGAGCAGGGCGTGCGTCTGGCCGACCCGGCGCGGCTGGACGTGCGCGGCAGCCTGCGCTGCGGGCGCGATGTCGAGATCGACATTGGCTGCATTTTTGAAGGCGATGTGCAGCTCGGCGACGGCGTGCGCATAGGCGCGCACTGCGTCGTGGCCAACGCCCGCCTGGCCGCTGGCGCCGTGATTCACCCGTTCACCCACATCGACGGCGAAAAGCTCGGTGTGGAAGTCGGCGAAGGCGCGCTGGTTGGACCCTTCGCGCGGCTGCGTCCAGGCGCGCAGCTGGGCGCCGAGGTGCATATCGGCAACTTCGTCGAAGTCAAAAACTCGACGCTGGCCAAGGGCGCCAAAGCCAACCATCTGGCCTACCTGGGTGACGCCACCGTGGGCGAGGCAGTGAACTACGGCGCCGGCAGCATCACCGCCAATTACGACGGCGCCAACAAACACCGCACCGTGATCGAAGCCCATGTGCACGTGGGCAGCAACTGCGTGCTGGTGGCCCCCATCACCCTGGGCGCCGGCGGCACGATTGGCGGCGGCTCGACCATCACCAAGGACACTCCGCCTGGCGCCCTGAGCGTTGCTCGCGGCAAGCAGCTCAGCATTGCCAACTGGCAGCGACCCGCCAAAAAGCCCAAGGGCTAAGACGCGCGGCCAACAAGCCAGGTCTTTTCACACGCCTGGACCGCTTCCCCACCCCTGCCCTCTCCCGGAAGGGGAGGGCGTAAAACAAAATCAACCACGCCACACGCCTGGTTCTGGCTCCTTGCCGGGACAAGGCTGGGATGGGGGCTCTTGGCCAACAAGCCGGCACTACTTCACCCCAGCAACACCCCCGGCTTGAATTTGGCGCGGTGGATGCTGAAAAACGTTTTGACGTTGCGCACATTGGCGTTGCTGGTGAAAAGCCGCTGGGCTAGGGCCAAGTAGCCTGGCATATCGGCGACATGCACCAGCAGCACAAAGTCGGGGCCGGGCGAGACGCGGTAGCACTGCTGCACCGCGTCGTCCTGGATTACTTTGGCTTCGAAGGCTCTGGCCTCGTCATCGCCTTGCCGGTCCAGTGAAATCTCGACCACCGCGCTCAGACCCCGGCCGACGAGGGCGGCGAGTTTGTCCGGGTTGAGCAAGGCCACCTGGTGCTCGATCAGGCCCGCATCGCGCAGGCGCTTGACGCGCCTCAGGCAGGTCGGCGGCGACACATGGACCCGCTCGGCCAGGGTCTGGTTGCTCACCGAAGCGTCTTGTTGAAGCGCCTCCAGAAGTTTCAGGTCGGTCACATCTAGGTTTAAATATTCCATAAAAACAAATTTTTTGAAATAAAAAGATAGCTCTATTTAATTATGAAATTTTATTTCAAAAAACAATAAATTATGAAGACAAAGAAAATCAAGCCGCCTCTACCATCGAGCCCATTCCAAAGGAGTAGCTTATGTGCGGTATTGTCGCGGCGGTCTCGAATCGCAACATCGTTCCCATTTTGGTGCAGGGCCTGCAGCGGCTGGAGTACCGGGGGTACGACTCCTGCGGCGTGGCCGTGCATGCCGGCGGCCTGCAGCGTGCGCGCAGCACGTCGCGGGTGGCCGAACTGCAAAGCCAGGTCGAGGCAGAACACCTGCAAGGCGGCACCGGCATTGCGCACACGCGCTGGGCCACGCACGGGGCCCCGGCGGTGCACAACGCCCATCCGCACTTCAGCCACGGCCCGGGCGCCGTGCCAGGGCGACCCGGCAAGGTGGCGCTGGTGCACAACGGCATCATTGAAAACCACGACGAACTGCGCGCCGCCCTGCAAGCCAAGGGCTATGTGTTTCAAAGCCAGACCGACACCGAAGTCATCGTGCACCTGGTCGACAGCCTGTACGACGGCGACCTCTTTGAAGCGCTCAAGTCCGCCGTGACGCAATTGCACGGCGCCTATGCCATCGCGGCGTTTTGCAAGGACGAGCCGCAGCGCGTGGTGGGTGCCCGCGCCGGCTCGCCCTTGATTCTGGGCGTGGGCCAGGACGGCGGCGAGAACTTTCTGGCCAGCGACGCCATGGCCCTGGCCGGCGTGACGGACCAGATCGTCTACCTCGAAGAGGGCGACCTGGTCGATATCCAGCTGGGCAAGTACTGGGTGCTGGACAAAGAACACAAGAGCGTCAAGCGCGAAGTCAAGACGGTGCAGGCCCACAGCGGCGCCGCCGAGCTCGGCCCCTACCGCCACTACATGCAAAAAGAAATTTTTGAGCAGCCGCGCGCCATTGCCGACACGCTCGAAGGCGTGACCAGCATCATCCCCGAGCTCTTCGGCGACGGCGCCTACCGCGTCTTCAAGGACATCGACTCGGTGCTCATCCTGGCTTGCGGCACCAGCTACTACAGCGGCTGCACCGCCAAGTACTGGCTGGAAGACATTGCCGGCATACCGACGCAAGTTGAGGTGGCCAGTGAATACCGCTACCGCACCAGCGTGCCCAATCCGCGCACGCTGGTGGTCACCATCACGCAAAGCGGCGAGACCGCCGACACCCTGGCCGCGCTGCTTCACGCCCAAAGCCTGGGCATGACGCAAACCCTGACCATCTGCAACGTGGCTACTTCGGCCATGGTGCGCGAATGCAAGCTGGCATACATCACGCGCGCCGGGGTGGAGATCGGCGTGGCCTCAACCAAAGCCTTCACCGCGCAACTGGCCGGCTTGTTTTTGCTGACGCTGGCGCTGGCGCAAAGCAAGGGCCGTCTCAGCGATGAAGCCGAAGCGGCGCACCTCAAAGCCATGCGCCACCTGCCCGCCGCGCTGCAAGCCGTGCTGGCGCTAGAGCCGCAAATCATCAGCTGGTCAGAAGACTTTGCGAAGATGGAAAACGCGCTCTTTTTAGGGCGCGGTC
>CAIMVC010000207.1 GCA_903844825.1 uncultured Burkholderiales bacterium
AGTTGAGCAGATGCAGGCTCGCCGTGGGCGCCTGGCCCGAGCCAAAACGCTGCAAACTGCCGTCGGGCAACTGCAGCGTGAGGGTGCCATGGCGCAGGCGCGACAGCAGCCTGAGCGCCGTTCGGGCGGCGGCAGGGGCGCCGCGCCATGCGTCGGGCGACACACCAGGCGACAGCGCGCCGGCGACCAGCGTCGGCGCCTCTGGCGAGGAGGTTGACGAAGATGGGGGAGGTGAAGAGGAGCCTGGGTTCATCGGGTCAAAAAGCGTTCGGGCAGCTTGGGTTTGGAGACAAAGGGCACGCGCCGCAGCCACAGCTTGAGCGCCTGCCAGTGAATGCGGGCCATCACCCCCAGGGTCATGGCGGGGTAAGTCCAGAGCGCGCGGCGCATGCTGGCGGCGCCGAGCACGGCCAGCTCGCCGCTGACGCTGGTTTGCAGCAGCGGGCCCTGGGCGTCGTCGTAATCAATGCGCGCCACGATGCGCTCCCGACCGTCCTTGCGCGTGCGCATGAAGCGAAAGCGGTAGCCGCCCTCCAGCGTACAAAACGGCGAGACATGAAACACCTTGTCAGCGTGCAAGGTGTGGCCATAAGCGGGCGAGTCCAGCAAGTAGCCATGACGCTCGCCAAAGGTGTTGTTGACTTCCACCAGCACCGCCCGCAGCGCGCCAGCGGCGTTGTGGCAATACCAAAAACTCACTGGCTTGAAGGTATAGCCCAGCACCCGCGGATAGGTCTGCAGCCAGACCTCGCCGCCAGCGTCGCGAATGCCTTCGCGCTCGAGCAAGGCATCCAGCCAGGCCAGGCAATCGTCGCCCCCCTCGCCATGGTCACGGTCAAAAAAACTCAGGGCGGCGCGCCGGTTGCGAGGCAGCACGCCCGGGCCATGCGCTCGCAGGCTGCGCAGCGGCAACATCAAAAAGTAGTTCGGATAGGCAAAGGCATTGCGCACCGGCCGAAGCCGGGTGTGGCGGACCTGGCCAAAACAAATATGGGCCCCCACGCTCCCCACTTCGTGTGGTTCGCTGCCCCCCGAGGGGGCGTTCCCCAGCTTGGGGCTGCCCTGCGCTGGGGATGTGGCCCCCACGCTCCCCACTTCGGGTGGTTCGCTGCCCCCCGGGGGGGCTGTCCCCAGCGTGGGGCGGCCCGGCGCTGGGGATGTGGCCCCCACGCTCCCCACTTCGTGTGGTTCGCTGCCCCCCGGGGGGGCTGTCCCGTCTTGGGGCGGCCAGGCGACGGGACTGGTCCCCACGCTTGTCACTTCGTGTCCTTTGCTGCCCCCGTCTGACTCCCTCCCCCCCTGGGGGCGGGTTGGGGTGGGGGTCTGCGGGTGGCGCTGCAGGCTCACGCGGCGCGCTCCTGGCTGGCGGTAATGGCTGCGCGCAACTGACGGGCCACTTCCAGACCTGACTTGAGGCCGTCCTCATGAAAGCCGTAGCCCGCCCAGGCGCCGCAAAAGTAAGTATGTTGCTGGCCCTGCAGGGCCGGCAGTTGCTGCTGGGCGGCAATGGCGGGGCCATCGAAGACCGGGTGAGCGTAGTCAAACTCACCGTGAATCTGATCCCTGGCGATCTCCCGCGCCGGATTGAGTGACACGATGACGGGCTGCTCGAAAGGCAGCGGCTGCAGCATGTTCAATAGGTAATGCAGGCAAACCCGGGTCGACTCGGTGCCCCGGTCCGGTGCCCGCTCATAGTTCCAGGCCGCCCAGGCCAGCCGGCGCTGGGGCAGCACCGACCGGTCGGTGTGCAGCACGGCGCGGTTGGGCTGGTAGCGAATGGCGCCCAGAACGGCTCGTTCGGCGGCACTGGGACGGGCCAGCAGGGCCAGCGACTGGTCGCTGTGGCTGGCCAGCACCAGTTTGTCAAAGGCCTCGGTGCGCGTTTGCCCCTGGTGGCAGCTGGTGACCTGCACACCCGTTTCGTGGCGCTCGATCTGCAGCACGGGGGTGGACAAGCGCTTGTCAGACACGCCGGCCACGATCTTTTGCACGTAGTGACGGGCGCCGCCGTTGACCGTCCACCAGCGGGGGCGATCCACTACCTGAATCAGCCCATGGTTATGGCAAAAACGGATCATGGTGGCGACCGGAAACAGCAGCATCTGATCCGTCGGGCATGACCAAATGCAGCCGAGCATGGGCAAAAAGTAGCCCTCCCGGAAATCCGGCGAAAAACGGTGCTCGCGCAAAAATTCCCCCAGGGGCTGCATCAGCGAGTCGGATGCAGGCGAGTGCGCCAGCGCGGTGGAGAGCTTGTTAAAGCGCAGGATGTCGCGCAGCATGCGCCAAAAACCGGGCCGCAGCAGGTTGCTGCGCTGGGCAAAAACGCTGTTCAGGCTCGATCCGCTCCACTCCAGCCGGGCGCGACCCGCCGCCGCCGGCGCCTGCACCGAAAACGACATATCCGACGGCGCCGTGGCCACCCCCAGTTCGGCAAAAAGCGCTATCAGCCGCGGGTAGGTGCGTTCGTTGAAGACCAGAAAGCCGGTGTCCACGCCGTGCGTGAGCGGTCCTTGCGGTGTGGGCAGCGTGACATCAACGGTGTGGGTATGGCCACCAAAATAATCGGCGGACTCGAACAGGCTGATATCGGCCTGTTCGCGCAGCTGATGGCAGACCGCCAGGCCGGAAATGCCCGAGCCGACCACGGCAATGCGTGGCTTGCGGCCGCTGGCAGCGGCGCCTGCATCAACCGCGGCAGGGGGGCGGGTCAGGACGGCGGTGCTCATGCATTCTCCAAAGTGCACAAGAGGCACAGGAGGCACAAGAGGGCGGCCGACGCGGGAAGCGGGCCTGAATTACTTCGCCAGCAGCTGTTCAAGGGCTTTGACAAAACGCGGGTCCTGGGGGTTGATGGTCGAGCCGTGAACCGTGACGCTTTGCCCGTCGCGGCTGACCAAGTACTTGTAAAAATTCCAGCGCGGGCTCTGGCCGGTCTGGTTGGCCAGCTGCTTGAACAGCGCATTGGCGCCGCGGCCGGTGACGCTGGACTTGGCAAACATCGGGAATTTGACTGAAAACGTGTTCTCGCAAAAGTCGGCAATCTCTTTGTTGCTGCCGCCCTCCTGGGAAAAGTCGTTCGACGGAAAGCCCAGCACCACCAGCCCGCGGCTGGCGTACCTGGCGTGAAGGGCTTCAAGGTCGGCGTACTGGCCGGTGAAACCACAAAAACTGGCCGTATTGACAATGAGCAGCACTTTGCCGCTGTACTGGCACATGGCCTGCGGCTTTTCGTCCTGCAGGCGCAAAAAACTGTGCTGGAGCAAAGCCGGGCAGGCGGCCCCAGACTTGCTGCCCACCGCCGCAGGCGCTGGCGAGGCCGGGGCAGCGCCTTGCGCTTGCGCGACTGCCGCTGCGGCCATCAGCGTCAGCGAAATCAGAACTTGCTCGGCACGCATGAAACACTCCGAAGTTGCGCTGCACCCTGGCACAGCAATAACCCCGGAGTATCGCGGAGAGTCGGCTTTGCCGCTCAGCGCGATGTCATATTCCCCCCCTAAAATCCGCCCAGACAGCAGGCCAGCCCGGGCCGTGCAAGGAACACCATGCTTTATCCCGAATTGTTCAAGCAGCTTGAAGCCGTCCGATGGGACATGGAAAAAGACATTCCCTGGGGCAGCTTTGACGCCTCGCTCCTGACCGATGAGCAAGCCCAGACCATCAAAATGAACGCCATTACCGAATGGGCGGCGCTACCGGCCACGGAAATGTTCTTACGCGACAACCGCGACGACAGCGATTTTTCAGCCTTCATATCGGTCTGGTTTTTTGAGGAGCAAAAGCATTCATTGGTGCTGATGGAGTACTTGCGCCGCTTCCGGCCCGAACTCGCCCCCACCGAAGAAGAACTGCACGCCGTGCGTTTCGAGTTTGAGCCGGCGCCCGCACTGGAGACCCTGATGCTGCATTTTTGCGGCGAAATCCGCCTGAATCACTGGTACCGCTGCGCCAGCCAGTGGCATACCGAGCCCGTGATCAAGCAAATTTACACCCAGCTCAGCCAGGACGAGGCGCGCCACGGTGGCGCTTATTTGCGCTATATGAAACGGGCCATCAACAACGTCGGACTCGAAGCCAAGGCTGCCTTTAGCAAGGTCGGCGTGCTCATGGCCAGCGCCCGCCGCACCGCGCAGGCGCTGCACCCGACCAACCTGCACGTCAACAAAAAGCTGTACCCGCGCGACACTGTGCAGTCGCGTCTGCCCAAACCCGACTGGCTCGAACACTGGCTGGACAAGCAGATCAAGTTCGACAGCACCTGGGAGACCAAAGTGGTCGAACGCATCCTGAGCAACATGGGGCTGCTGCTGGACCAAAGCTTCAAGACCGTGCAGGACCTCAACCGCTACCGCAAAGAGCTCGCCCGCGAACTCGGGCCTGCGGCTGCCGCGGGCGCGCCGGCGGCCAGCGCATGAGTCGCAGCCCATGAGTGAGCCCGTTTTCCTGAAAAAAATCGTCGGCCGCGACCAGGCCCAGGCGCGCCTGTCCACACTGCCCCGCCCGGTGGTCTTCACCAACGGCGTTTTTGACGTGCTGCACCGCGGCCACGTCACCTACCTGGACCATGCGCGTGCCCTGGGCGCCAGCCTGGTGGTGGCGCTCAACACTGACGCCTCCGCCAGGCGCCTGGGCAAAGGCCCGGACCGGCCACTGAACAACGAGGACGACCGCGCCGTGGTGATGGCGGCGCTCGAATCCGTCAGCCTGGTGACCTGGTTTGACGAAGACACGCCGCTGCAGCTGATCGAGCAGTTGCGGCCGGACATCTTGGTCAAGGGCGGCGACTACGACATGAGCCGGCTGGCCGAAACCGCCGTCGTCCAGGCCTACGGCGGCCGCGCCCTGGCGATTGCCTTTGTCGATGGCTACTCGACCAGCGCCCTGGTCAAGAAAATTCGGCAGACGCCCTGAAGCGGCGGGCGTGCAGCGCTTGTAGGGCGCGGACCGAGCGCCAACTCAGCCGAAAACCGACGTCCACAGCAGCACAATGGCCGCCCGCTGGCTGGCCAGCGCGGGGGGGCTGACTTCGGTCGGCTCCTCGTTGAGTCGGGCACGGTGCTGCACGCGGCGCATCTCGCGGTAGGCGCTGGCGGCCGCATGGCCCACGCCGTGGGGGAGCAGGCCGGCCTGTTCGGCGCGCTCAAGCAGGGCGATATTGCCAACGTTATCGGCCATGTCGGGGTGCCTGAGCGCGTCGCTGAGCACCAGACATTGCACCGCAAATTCGGCATCGACCATGCCGCCCACGCCATGCTTGATGTCAAACTTTTCGGGCTCGGGCTGCGTCAGCACCTGGGCTTGTGCGGCCAGACCGGTGCCGGGCTGCCGGCGCGGTGGATGCGCGGCACGAACTTTCTCGCGCATCGACACAATCTCCTGGCGCAGCGCCGCACGGTCGCGTTCGGCGGTAATGACCTTGCGCCGAACCTCGTCAAAACGCCGGCGCAGGGCGTCGCTGCCCAGCACAAACCGGGCCCGTGTCATGGCCTGATGTTCCCAGGTCCAGGCGGTGTTGCTGCCGCGCTGGAGCTGGTAGGCCGCATAGGACTCGAAGTTGGTCACCAGCAGGCCGGCGTTGCCATTGGGTCTGAGCGCGGTGTCGATTTCAAACAGGTCGCCTTCGCCGGTCTTGACGGTCAGCCAGTTGATGAGTTTGCGCACAAAGCCGGCGTAGACCTCGGGGGCCAGCTCGTGCTCGTCGTCGTACACAAAGACAATGTCCAGGTCGCTGCCGTAGCCCAGCTCCTTGCCGCCTAGCTTGCCGTAGGCAATCACCGCCAGCTGGGGTTGCTCACGGTGGCGACTCTTGAGCCGCTCCCAGCACCACTGCACGCTGAGTTTGAGCACGGCTTCGGCCAGCGCGCTGAGGTCATCGGCCACCTGCTCGACGCCCAGCACGCCTTCGACGTCGCGGGCCAGGGTACGAAACACCTCGGCATGGTGGGCGCGGCGCAGCAAATTCAGGCAGGCCTCCTCGTCATCCTCGCCGGTGCGCTTGAGCGCGGCCCGGCGCTGCAGCACCTCGCTGGTGAACACCGCAGCGTCAAAGCGTTGCAGCAGCATGTCGTTGCTGGCCAACTCGTCGATCACGCCAGGGTGCTGCAGCAGGTAGCGCGCTGGCCAGCGGGCGGCGCCGAGCAAGCGCAGCAGGCGCTCGTGCACGGCTGGACGCTCCAGCAGCAGCGCCAGGTAGCTTTCGCGGCGCAGCAGGGGCTCCATCCAGTCCAGCAGGCGCACCGCGGCCTCCGGGGTGACGCGGTCTTCCTGCAGCCACGACGCCGTGCGCTGCAGCAGCCGGGCCAGGCGCGCGCGCGACTCCTCGCGCAGGTTTTGTACGCGGGGGTGTCCGCGCCAGGCCTCGACACGTTCACGAAACAAGGTGGGCCAGGCACGTGCCGATTGCTCGATCAGTTCGTCGAGCTCCTGCGGCGCGCCGTTGCCGTTCTTGTTGCAGCCCTTGCATTCGCTGGTGCCGCCGAGCAAGGTATCAAATTCTTGCGCCACCAGCTCACGGTGCGCGTCGAGCTCGGCCAAAAAAGCGCCGCAGTGTGCAAAGCCCAGGGTCTGGGCGATCCAGGCCAGGTCATCGTCGCGCGTGGGCAGCACATGGGTTTGCTGGTCATCGAGATACTGAATACGGTGTTCGACGCGGCGCAGGAAGTTGTAGGCGCGTGCCAGCGCGTCGGCCGTGGGCTGCGGCATCAGGCCCGAGCTCGCCACGCGCTGCAGGGCATCGACTGTGGCGCGGGTGCGCAACTCGGGGAATTGTCCGCCGCGCACTACCTGCAGCAGTTGCACCGTGAATTCGATTTCCCGGATGCCGCCGCGCGAGAGCTTGACGTCGTTGGCGCGCTCCGGGTGGCCGGCGCAGCGCCGTGCCGCCTGTTCGCGGATCTGCCGATGCAGCACCCGCAATGAATCGAAGACGCTGTAGTCCAGGTAGCGCCTGAACACAAAGGGCAGCACCAGGGCCCGCAGCGCCTGGACCGAGCTGTCCCGAATGCCTGCCAGCGGTGCGACCACGCGGCTTTTGAGCCAGGCAAAGCGCTCCCACTCGCGCCCCTGCACCTGAAAATACTCTTCAAGCGCGCTCAGCGACACCGCTGCCGGGCCGGAGTTGCCATTGGGCCGCAGCGCCAGGTCGACGCGAAAGACAAAGCCGTGCTCGGTGCTGTCGCCGATCAGGCTGTAAATCGCCTTGACCTGGTGAGCAAAGTACTCATGGTTGGAAACGATGCCCCGGCCGTCGGCGCGGCCGGCAGTCTGGCCGTCCTGGTCGTAGACATAAATCAGGTCGATGTCGCTGGAGACATTGAGCTCGCGCGCCCCCAGCTTGCCCATGCCCACCACCCACATGCGGGCGCGCCCGCCGGGCACACCGGCCAACGCGGGCAACAGGGGGGCGCCATAAACCGCGTCCAGGTCGCGGCAGGTCTGCGTCATGGCCGCGTCCAGCGCCAGCTCGGCCAGCTCGGTCATGGCCCGGGTCACCACGCTCAGGCTGGCCTGGTCTTGCAAGCTGCCTTCGCAATCGAGCACCACCAGGCGCTCGAGCACCAGCTGGCGCAGTATCCGCAGGGCCGCACCGGTTTCCAGGCCCTGCGCCAGCAAGCGCGCCAGGCTGGCCTGCATCATGGCCCGTTCGGGCGGGCCGGCAGGCAGCAGATCGAGCCGGTCGGCATAACGACGACGGATGCGCTGAACGTAGCGGGAATAAGCCGCAACCGAGGCCGCAGCTGAGCCCGCAGGGAAGACCTCTGGCGCCGGCCAGGCGGGCGCCAGAGGCGTGGTGGACGATAAAAAACCGGGTGGCGGGGCAATCGGCAGGGTCATTACACGACTTCACGAAACCTTTGTTAATCGGGCCAGGGTGGCCCCAGCGGCGACGGTCATAATTTGGCAAGCCCAACATGCCGCAATCTTTCGCTCCCAGCCTGCCACCCCTGCCTTCGCACCGACTGCGCCTGCTGGCGTGGGCGGCGCGCTGGCTGCTGACGCTGCTGGTTGCCGTCTGGCTGGCGCTGGCTGCGGGCTGGGCCTTCCTGCACGGCTGGATTGTGCCGCGAATCGGCGAGTTTCGCCCGCAGCTCGAGACTCTGGCCAGTCGCGCCCTGGGCCTGCCCGTGCGCATCGGCGAGCTGTCGGCGCAGTCCGAGGGCCTGGTGCCATCATTTGAGCTGCGCGACGTCAGATTGCTTGACGCCAGCGGCCGGGCCGTCCTGCGGCTGCCCAGCGTGCGCGCCGCGTTGTCACCGGCGTCCCTGCTGAACCGGGGTTTTGAGCAGCTGATCATCGAGCGCCCCGAACTGGACTTGCGGCGCACGGCCGATGGCCGGCTGTTTCTGGCCGGGCTCGAGTTGTCGGGCGATGCGGCCAGCAACCCGGCCCTGGCTGACTGGTTTTTCTCGCAAACCGAGCTGGCCTTTCGCGGCGGCACGGTGCACTGGAGCGACGAGCTGCGCGGCACGCCCACCCTGACACTGACCGACGTGGACTGGGTCATGCGTAACCCCGGCAAGCGGCACCAGATGCGACTGGACGCCACACCGCCGCCCGAATGGGGCGCGCGCATGAGCCTGCGCAGCCTGCTGCGCCAGCCGCTGCTCTCGGGCGGTGCCAGCCAGTGGCGCCAATGGAGCGGGCAGATTTACGGCGAATTCAGCCAGATCGACCTGGCCCAGGCCCAGCCCTATGCCGACCTGAAGCGCCTGGGCGTGAAGCTGATGAGCGGTCAGGGCGCGCTGCGGGCCTGGGCCGACGTGCACAACGGCCAGCTCATCGGCGGCACGGCGGATGTGGCGCTGACCAACGTCAAGGCGCAGATGGGTCAGGGCCTGCAGCCGCTGCAACTGGTGTCAGTGGCGGGCCGTCTGGGCGGTCACGAACTGACCAACGGTTACGACCTGCGCACCGAAGGCCTGAGCCTGGTCACCGATGACCAGCTGGTCTGGCCGGGCGGCAACGTGGCGCTGCAGCACCTGGGCGCCGAAGGCCGCCAGCCCGAGCGCACCGAACTCAAGGCCGACCGGCTCGACCTCGGCGCGCTGGCGCAGATGGCGCACAGGTTGCCCCTGCCTGCCGACACGCACCGCTGGCTGGACAGCCTGGCGCCGCGTGGGCTGGTCGAGCGGCTGGAGGCCGGTTGGCAGGGCCCGCTGGCAAGGCCCGTCATGCTCAGCGCCCGCGGGCGCGTCAGCGCCCTGAGCCTGAGCGCTGGCGAGGCCGTCCCCAGCGCCAGCGGCGTCGCCAGGCCGGGCCGACCTGGCCTGCACGGCGCGAGCGTTGACTTCAAGCTGACCCACGAAGGCGGCCAGGCCCAGCTGAGCCTGAACGACGGCTGGCTGGATTTCCCCGGTGTTTTCGAGGACCCCCGGGTGCCCATGAATCAGCTCTCGGCCGATCTGCAGTGGAAGCACAGCGGCTCGTCAGTGGCGCTGACCCTGCGCCAGGTCAGCTTTGCCAATGCCGACGCCCAGGGTCAGTTTCAGGCGCGCTGGCACACCAGCGACGTGGGGCAGCCCAACCCGACCGCGGGCCGGGACCCGCGCTTTCCCGGCGTGCTCGATCTGCAGGGCAAACTCAGCCGGGGGGACGCCAGCCAGGTCCAGCGTTACCTGCCGCTGGTCTTGCCTGATACCGCACGGCGCTATGTGCGCGCCGCGGTGGTGTCCGGGCAACTCAGCGACATCAACTTCAAGGTCAAGGGGCCGCTCCAGTCAATGCCGTTCAACGACCCCAAGCAAGGCGACTTTCAGATTTCAGCCAAGCTCAAAAATGGCCTGTACGCCTACGTGCCCGGCTACCTGGAGCCCGCTGGCAGCAAGCCCTGGCCCGCGCTGGGCAGCCTCGATGCCGACCTGATGTTCAACCGTAGCAGCTTGCAAATCAGCAACGCCAGGGCGCGCGTCGCCGACCTGCCGGGCCTGCTGCTGACCAAAGGCAGCGCCCAGCTGGCCGATCTGACGCAAAACACCACTGTGGACGTGAACGCCGAACTCAAGGGGCCGCTGACGCAGGCGCTGGCGCTGGTCAATAGCTCGCCGGTTGCGGAGATGACCCGTCAGGCGCTGGCCCGCACCAGCGCCAGCGGCATTGCCGACTACACGCTCAAGCTGTCCTTGCCGCTGGCCGATCTGAAGCGCTCCAGCGTGCAAGGCAGCGTGAGCCTGCCGGGCAACGACGTGCAGTTCAGCCCAGGCACACCGCTCCTGGTCCGGTTGCGGGGCGTGGTCAATTTCAGCGACAGTGGCTTTAGCGTTGCAGGCGCGCAGGCCCGCCTGCTGGGGGGCGAGTTGCGTTTTGATGGCGGCAGCCGGCCGCCCGCGCGCCGCAACGACGCGGCCGAGCCCGAAGTTTCCTTTCGCGGTCAGGGCACCTTTGACGCCGAAGCCCTGCAGCAGGTGCCCGAGTTGGGGGCGCTGGCCGGCCTGACCAGGCGTGCCAGCGGCAGCACCAGTTACAGCACCGTTCTGGGTTTTCGCCAGGAGCACATGGAGCTGAGCGTGGCCAGTTCGCTCGAAGGCCTGGCGCTGGACCTGCCGGCGCCGCTGACCAAGAGCGCCGCCACCAGTTTGCCGCTGCGCTTTGAGCGCTCGCTCGTGCGCGAGTCGCTGGGCAGCGGCAAAAAGCCGCAGGATCAACTCAGCCTGAGCCTGGGCGCCGGCGCTGGCCTGCCGCGCGGCGCAGCGCTGATGTATGTGCGCGACATCAGCGGCCCACAAGCGCAGGTGCTGCGCGGCAGCCTGGCCATCGGACTGGAGACTGGTGAGGCGGCTTCGGGGAGCGAGTCCGGCGTCAGGGCCAATCTCAATCTGGGCTCGGTGGATCTGGATGCCTGGGACAAGGCGCTGGGCACCGAATCGCCCACCAACCCCGGCCAAGGCGAGCAGCGCTCTGCACTGGCGGCCTACCTGCCCACGGTGGTTGCGCTGCGCGCCCGCGAGCTCAAACTCCAAAACCATACCCTGAGCCAGGTGGTCGCCGGCGGCTCGCGCGATGGCCAGAACTGGCGCGCCAATATCGACGCCAACGAACTCAATGGCTACGCTGAATTCAGGCCGGCTGTGGCGGGCGCTACCGGCAATGCCGGGCGCCTGTATGCCCGGCTGTCCCGGCTGAGCCTGGGCACCGGCACCGCCAGCGAAGTCGAGGCTTTGCTGGACAGCCAGCCGGTCAGCATTCCGGCGCTGGACATCATGGTCGAAGACCTGGACCTGCGCGGTAAAAAACTCGGCCGCGTCGAGGTCGAGGCCATCAACCGCAGCGGCCCGGTGCTGGCCCGCGAAGGCGGCCTGCGCGAGTGGCGGCTCAACCGCCTTCAGCTGAGCGTGCCGGAAGCGACTTTTTCAGCCACCGGCAAGTGGGCCGCACCACCCGCCAGCGGCCCGTCCGGGGGCGGTCCGGAGAAGCGCTACACCGCCATGGACTTTCATCTGGACATCGCCGACTCCGGGGCGCTGCTCAAGCGCTTTGGCATGGACGGCGTGGTCAGCCGCGGCAAAGGCCGGCTCGAGGGCCAGGTCGGCTGGACCGGCTCGCCGCTGGCCCTGCATTACCCCAGCCTGAACGGGCAGTTCAAGGTCAACATCGAGTCCGGACAGTTTCTCAAGGCCGACCCGGGGGTGGCCAAGCTGCTGGGGGTGCTTAGTCTGCAAGCCCTGCCCCGACGCCTGGCGCTCGATTTCAGGGACGTGTTTTCAGATGGTTTTGCCTTTGACCTGGTGCGCGGCGACGTCAGCATTCACCAGGGCGTGGCGGCCACCAACAACTTGCAGATGAAGGGTGTCAACGCGGCTGTGCTGATGGAGGGCCAGGCCGACATTGCCCGCGAAACCCAGGACGTTAAGGTGGTGGTGGTGCCCGACATCAATGCCGGCACCGCTTCGCTGATCGCCTCGGCCATCAACCCGGTGGTCGGACTGGGCACCTTCCTGGCCCAGATCTTCCTGCGTCGCCCGCTGAGCGAGGCGGCAACGCAGGAGTTTCACCTCAGCGGCACCTGGAGCGATCCGCGCGTCAGGCGGGTGGAGCGCGGCGCTGGCAAAACGGTTGACAACGCCGTTGATAAAGCGGCGGATAAGGCGGACGACAAAGCGCCGGCCCCCGCCATCAGCAAGCCCTGAACATGAAGAATCAGTCCGCATGAACGTCGCCGCCATCCAGATGGTCTCGGGCCAGAGCCTGACGCAAAACCTTCGCGCCGCTGGCGAGTTGCTGGCCCAGGCCGCCGAGCAAGGTGCCGAGCTGGCCGTGCTGCCCGAGTATTTTTGTCTGCTGGGGCAAAAGGACAGCGACAAACTGCAAGCGCAGGAAGCGCCGGGCAGCGGCCCGGTACAGGACTTCCTGGCTGAGGCAGCGCGCTCCCATGGGCTGTGGATCGTTGGCGGCACGCTGCCCCTGTCGACCCGCGACCCCGGCCGGGTGCGCAATGCCTGTCTGGTGCACGACCCGGCCGGGCGCTGCGTGGCACGTTACGACAAGATTCACCTGTTTCGCTTTTCAAACGGCAACGAACGCTACGACGAATCGCGCACGCTCGAACCCGGCACCGAAGCGGTGAGCTTTGAACTCCCATCCGCCGACGGCCACCGATGGCGCGTGGGCCTGAGCGTTTGCTACGACCTGCGTTTTCCCGAACTCTACCGCCAGCTCCAGGCCGACCTGCTGCTGGTGCCCAGCGCTTTTACGCACACCACTGGCCAAGCGCACTGGGAGCTGCTCTTGCGCGCCCGGGCAGTCGAAAACCTGGCCTACGTGGTGGCTGCGGCCCAGGGCGGGCTGCACGACAATGGCCGGCGCACCTGGGGCCAGAGCATGTTGGTCGACCCCTGGGGCAGCGTGCTGGCTCAGCAGGCCGAAGGCCCGGCGGTCGTCATGGCGCAGTTGCATGCGTCACAGCTGGCCAGCGTGCGGACCCAACTGCCGTCACTCGACCACCGCGCGTTGTGAAGTCCGAGCGCCTGGTCAGAAACCGACCGCCCCACCGAACGCGCCGCGCCAGCGCCGGCGGTCAGGACGCGCCGGCACCGGCGGCCGCACCAACGCATTGGGCGCTGCGCCTGAAAAACAGCGCCAAAACCTCCATCAAGACGCGCCTGAAAAGTCGCTGGTCGCTGTGGATGCTGCTGGTGGCCTTGGTGGTCGCTCTGCTCGGCTTGCTGGTGTGGCTGGCGGGTCGCTACGAAACCAGTGTGGCGCAAAGCCGGCTGGAGGCTGCTGCTGCCGAAACCGTTGTCGACCTGCGCAACGGCTTGACCCGCAACGTGCGCAGCCTGCAGGCGCTGCATGCCAGCGAGCGCGGCGTCGAGGCCTGGCGCAGCCACGCCGACGACTTGCTGCGCCAGCAGGGCGAGATGATGCGCATTGAATGGCGCGACCCGACGCTGGCGCTGCTGACGTTCAGCGAGACGCCTTACCGCCCATCGGTGTTTGAGACGCTGGGCCGCAGCAGCAGCCAGGCCGACATCGCTCTGGCCTGCAACACGGCGCTGCGCTTTAGCGGCAGCGCGTATTCGACCAGCTACTTCGCACCCCAAAAAGACGGCATGGGCCTGGAATTGCTGGACCTGTGCGTGCCCATCATGAGCACCGGCAAACTGACCGGCTTTACCGTCACCACCTATGCCCTGCAGGATGTGCTGGCCGAATTGGTGGGCAAGCAACTCCTCCGCGGACAGGGCTTGTCCTTCACCGAAGCCGACGGCACGCGACTGGCCATTTACGGCACGCCCGGGCGCGGCGACCGCGTCTACATGGCCCAGCAGTTGCTCGACCTGCCGGGCAACACGCTGGTGCTGCGCATGGAAAGCCGCAAGGGAACACCCGACTTTTTCCCGAACGTGCTCACCGCTCTGGTCAGCGCCATGGCCTTCGCGCTGCTGGCCGTGCTGCTGCTGCTCGGGCGCGACATGCGCCGGCGCCTGAAGGTCGAAAAAGACCTGGCCGAAGCGCTGGCGTTCCGCAAGGCCATGGAAGACTCGCTGGTGACCGGCCTGCGCGCGCGTGACCTGCAGGGGCGCATCACCTACGTCAACCCGGCTTTTTGCCAGATGGTAGGCGTCGAAGCCCGCGAGCTGCTGGACCACAGCCAGCCTACCCCTTACTGGCCGCCCGAGCTGGCCGGCGTCTACCAGAGCCGCCAGGCAATTCGGCTGGCCACCAACACGCTGCCGCGCGGCGGGCACGAGTCGGTTTTCATGCGCCGCGACGGCACGCGCTTTCCGGTCCTCATCATTGAGGCGCCGCTGATCAATGCCAACGGCAAACACACCGGCTGGATGAGCGCCGTGCTGGACATCAGCGAGCAGCGCCGCGTCGAAGAGCTGTCCCGCGCCAGCCAGGACCGGCTGCAGGCCACGGCCCGGCTGGCCATGGTCGGGGAGATGGCCTCGCTGCTGAGCCACGAGTTGAATCAGCCGCTGGCGGCGATTTCGAGTTACGCCACCGGCTCCATCAACTTGCTGCAGGACGCGCCGGCACACGCACGCCAGCCACCGCAGCTGGTGGCCGACCTGCAACTGGCGCTCAAGCGCATCGGCGAGCAGGCCGAGCGCGCCGGCAAGGTCATCAAGAGCGTGCATGACTTCGTGCGCCGGCGCGACCAGGTGCGCGAAATCGTCCGGCCCATGGCCTTGCTCGACGCCATCATGCCGCTGGTGAGTTTGCAGGCGCGCAAGCTCGGGGTGCGGGTGGTCATGGAAGTCGACGACGCCTGCCCGGCCGTGCTGTGCGACCGCACCATGGTCGAGCAGGTGTTGCTCAACTTGTCGCGCAACGGCATGCAGGCCATGCAGGGCGTGAGCAGCCCGTCCGGGCAATTGCTCGAGAAAGTCCTGAGTCTGCGGGTCCAAAGCGCCGCCTCCAGACCGGACAGTCGCTGGGTCGAATTCTCCGTGGCCGACGTCGGACAGGGCATCGCCGAGTCAATCGCCGAAAAATTATTCACCCCCTTCTTCACCACCAAGGAAGAAGGCATGGGCTTGGGACTGAGTCTGTGCCGCACGGTGGTCGAGCAGCACGGTGGCTTTCTGGGCTTTGAGCCGCACGCACCGCAAGGCACGATGTTCAGGTTCACCCTGCCAGCCGCACCCGCCGCAGCCGCAGCCGCGCCAGGCGGCACCGCAAACGGCCACGCCAGCGAGCCAGCCCCCAGCCTTGCCCTTTCTCACCAGGACTTGCCATGACCGCGCATTTTCAAGCCGCCCACGCGGCGGTCTACATCGTTGACGACGACGCCGGCGTGCGCGACGCGCTGGCCTGGTTGCTGCGCTCGCGCCGCCTGTCGAGCGAAACGTTTGACTGCGCCGAGGCCTTCTACGCCCACGTCAGCCAGCACTTTGAGGTGCGCGAACCCAGTTGCGTGCTGCTGGACGTGCGCATGGGCGCGCTCAGCGGCCTGGCGATGTTTGAAAAGCTGATCGGCTACGGCTTGCTGCCGATCTTGCCAGTGATTTTTTTAACCGGCCATGCCGACGTACCGACGGCGGTCGACGCCGTCAAACGCGGGGCCTTTGATTTTTGCGAGAAGCCGTTTTCAGACAACGCGCTGGTGGACCGCATCGAACAGGCGCTGGCCCTGTCGGCGGCCGGGCTGGCCGAGCGCAACCAGTCCACTGGACTGCAGGCGCGGCTCGATGGCCTGACCGATCGGGAGCGTGATGTGATGCGCCTGGTAGTGGCCGGCCTGCCCAACAAGCTGGTGGCCGACCAGCTCGACATCAGCGTGCGCACCGTCGAAGTTCACCGGGCCCGCGTGTTTGACAAAATGGCGGTCAAGTCAGCGGTCGAGCTGGCCAACTTGCTGCGCGGGCTGGAACTGTCGTGACGCTCAGGGCGCGCCGGTGGCATCGTCGCCGGGCTGCCCCGGCTTTTTTGGCGCGGCCTCTGGCGGCTTGAGCTCACCCCCCTTGCGCCCCGAAAACATGGTCCACCACACGATGAACAACAACACCAGCAAGGCGCCAAGGGCTTCGAGCAAGAGCAGGGTCATGGCAGTTTTTTCCAGAGTGGGCAGGGCTGGCGGCATTATCGCCAGCGTGCTCGCCCTGGCGTCCTGTGCGGTTTCTACGCCGCCGCCGGCTGGGCCGCCCGTCGAGCCCCCGCTGGCTCAGGCCGTTGAACCGGCGCCATCAGCGCCCGCCAGCGCCCGGACGGCTCCACCCGGCAACCGGGTGCAGGGCAAAAGCCGCTGGGTGGCGGTGCCCTGGTCGGACTTGCCGGGCTTTGATCAAGACACGCTGTTTGAGGCCTGGCTCGCCTGGCTGCGCAGCTGTGAGCGGCCCGGACCGGTTTTTGCCCCCTTGTGCCCCGAAGTGCGGCGGCTCAGCATTGCCAGCAGCCAGGAGCAGCGCGCCTGGATCATGAGCCGCCTGCAAGCCTTTCGGGTGGAGTCGCTGGACGGCGTGGCCGAAGGGCTGCTGACCAGCTACTTCGAGCCGGTCCTGCAGGCCCGCCGCCACAGCGGAGGCGGCTACGCCGTGCCGCTGCACCGCCCGCCCAGCGGGCTGAGCGGGCGCAAGCCCTGGTTCAGCCGGCAGGACATCGAGACCTTGCCCGAAGCCCGGGCCAGCCTCAAAGGACGGGAGATCGCCTGGCTGGAGGACCCGATCGACGCCATGCTGCTGCACATCCAGGGCTCGGGCCGCCTCAGCATCAGCGAGCCCGACGGCTCGCGCAAAACCGTGCGTGTGGCCTTTGCCGGCTCCAACGAGCAGCCCTACCGCAGCATCAACCAGTGGCTGCTCGAGCAGGGCGTGCGCAAGATCAACCCCTGGCCCGAAGCCACCAAGGCCTGGGCGGCGCAAAACCCGCAGCGCGTGCAGCAGCTGTTGTGGAGCAACCCGCGCTATATCTTTTTCAAAGAAGAGCCACTGGCCGATGCCGACGCCAGCGCCGGCCCGCGCGGTGCCCAGGGCGTGCCGCTGAGCGCCGGCCGCTCGATCGCCGTCGACCGCGAATCCATCCCTTACGGCACGCCGGTCTGGCTGGCCTCCAGCGGGCCCGCCGTGCAACTGCAAAAACTGGTGCTGGCTCAGGACACTGGCAGCGCCATTGTTGGCGCCGTACGGGCCGACTACTTTGCCGGCACCGGACCACAAGCGGGGCAGCTGGCCAGCAAGGTTAACCAGCCGCTGCGGCTGTGGGTCCTTTGGCCCAAGTAGGCCCGCGCCAGACGCCGGCCCGGCGATACCCTCACACCGGCTCGGGCCAAGGCGCCGGGGCGGGGGGCGCCGCATACAATCCCGAACTTGCCCGGTGCACTGCCCGGCGCGGCATGGCCGTGCCTGTGCGCCCCTCATCACCCTTGTGGAGTACCCCTTGTTCATATCTTCTGCTATTGCCCAAACCGCCCCCGCAGCCGCCGCCGCAGGCGGTGACATGATGTCCTCGCTCACGAGCATGCTGCCCCTGGTGCTGATGTTCGTGGTGCTTTATTTCGTCATGATTCGCCCGCAGATGAAAAAGCAAAAAGAACACCGCGCCATGATTGACGCGCTGGCCAAGGGCGACGAGATCGCCACCGCCGGCGGTCTGCTGGGCAAGGTCAGCGCCCTGGGCGAAGGCTACCTGACCCTGGAACTGGCGCCGGGCGTGCAGGTGCAAATGCAGCGCAGCGCCGTGATTCAGGTGCTGCCCAAAGGCACGATCAAGTAAGTTCTCAGTGCCTTGCCCGGCAGGCGCGCTTGCGCGCAAGCCAGGCGGTCGCCAGCGCGTCATGGCTGCACAGCGCCTCAGACTGGCTGGCCTTTTGTTGGCGTTTTCCTTCAGCTCACCTGAAACACACACATGAATCGTTACCCGGTCTGGAAATACGCGGTGATCGTGGTCGCCCTGCTGATCGCTGCCCTGTACACGCTGCCCAACTTTTTTGGCGAAGCCCCTGCGGTGCAGGTCTCCAGCCTGAAAACCGCCACCAAGGTGGACGCGAGCACCGTCAGCAAGGTCGAACAGGCTTTGCAGGGCGCTGGCGTGAGCGCCAGTCAGGTCAGCCTGGACGGCGCCTCGGTGCGGGCTCGTTTTGACAGCACCGACACCCAGCTCAAGGCCAAAGACGCGATTCAAAAAGCGCTGGTGCCCGACCCGGCCGACCCGACCTACATCGTGGCGCTGAACCTGCTGTCGCGCTCGCCAGCCTGGCTTAGCGCGCTGCACGCGGCGCCCATGTACCTCGGCCTTGACCTGCGCGGGGGCGTGCATTTCATGTTGCAGGTGGACATGCAGGCGGCACTGACCAAGAAGGCCGAGTCGCTGGCCGGTGACATCCGCCTGAGCCTGCGCGAAAAGAACCTGCGCCATGGCGGCATCAGCCGCAGCAACCAGCGCATCGAGATCCGGCTGCGTGACGCCGCCGCGGTCGAAGCCACCCGGGGCCTGATCGCCGATCAGTTCACCGACCTGCAAACGGCGGTCGAGCCCGACGGCAGCGAATTTCGCCTGGTTGCCAGCATCAAGCCCGAGGCGCTGCGCCGCGTGCAGGAGCAGGCCCTCAAGCAAAACATCGTCACGCTGCACAACCGGATCAACGAGCTCGGGGTGGCCGAGCCGGTGATTCAGCAGCAGGGGCTGGACCGCATCGTGGTGCAACTGCCCGGCGTGCAGGACACCGCCAAGGCCAAGGACATTCTGGGCCGCACCGCCACGCTGGAGATGCGCCTGGTCGACGAAAGCGCCGAAGCGCGCGCCGCCGAAAGCGGCTCGGGCGTGGTGCCCTTTGGCTCGGAGCGCTTTCTCGAGCGCAACGGCCGGCCGGTGATCGTCAAAAAGCAGGTCATCCTGACGGGTGACAGCCTGACCGATGCCCAGCCCGGCTTTGACTCGCAAAGCCAGCAGCCTAAGGTCGACCTGACGGTGGACGCCAAAGGCGGGCGCATCATGCGCGACGTCAGCCGCGAAAACGTCAAGAAGCGCATGGCCATCGTGCTGTTTGAAAAGGGCAAGGGCGAAGTGCTCACGGCGCCTGTCATCCAAAGCGAATTGGGCAACCGTTTCCAGATTTCGGGCTCGATGAGCGTGGTCGAGGCCAACGACCTGGCGCTGCTGCTGCGCGCCGGCTCGCTGGCCGCACCGATGGACATCATTGAAGAGCGCACCATCGGCCCGAGCCTGGGCGCCGAGAACATCGCCAAGGGTTTTAGCAGCGTGACCTGGGGCTTTTTGGTGATCGTCGCCTTCATGGGCGTGTACTACATGCTGTTTGGCCTGTTCTCGGGCGTGGCGCTGGCCGTGAACCTGCTGCTGCTGGTGGCCGTGTTGTCGATGCTGCAAGCCACGCTGACCCTGCCCGGCATGGCCGCCATGGCATTGGCGCTGGGCATGGCGATTGACTCAAACGTGCTGATCAACGAACGCGTGCGGGAAGAGCTGCGCAACGGTGCCTCGCCGCAAGCGGCCATTCAGACCGGCTACGACCGCGCCTGGGCGACGATTCTGGACTCCAATATCACCACGTTGATCGCTGGCCTGGCCCTGCTGGCCTTTGGCTCGGGACCGGTGCGCGGCTTTGCGGTCGTGCATTGCATCGGCATCCTGACCAGCATGTTCTCGGCCGTGTTCTTCTCGCGCGGCTTGGTCAACCTCTGGTACGGGCGGCAGAAAAAACTCAAGAGCGTGTCCATCGGCACGGTCTGGCGTGCCGAGCCCGCGTCCGGCGGCGCCGACGCCAGCAAGCTGCCCCCGGCGCACTGATCCCACCGAATAGCCTGAACACACCGTCAACGAAAGTAGCGCCCCATGGAGTTTTTCAAGATCAAAAAGGACATTCCGTTCATGCGGCATGCCCTGATTTTCAATGTGATTTCGCTGGCCACCTTTGTGCTGGCGGTATTTTTCCTGTTCTCGCGCGGGCTGCATTTGTCGGTCGAGTTCACGGGCGGCACCGTCATGGAAGTCGGCTACACGCAAGCGGCTGATCTGGGCAAGGTGCGCAGCACCGTGGGCGGCCTGGGCTTTGCCGACGTGCAGGTGCAGAACTTCGGCACTGCGCGCGACGTGATGATCCGCCTGCCGGCGCAAAAAGGTGTCAGCACCGCGCAGCAAAGCGAGCGCGTGATGACCGCGCTGAAGGCCCAGGACCCGAGCGTGACCTTGCGCCGCACCGAGTTCGTCGGCCCCCAGGTCGGCGAAGAACTGGCGCAGGACGGCCTCAAAGCTCTGGCCATGGTGGTCGTCGGCATCATGGTCTACCTGGCCTTTCGCTTCGAGTGGAAGTACGCGGTCGCGGCCATCATTGCCAACTTGCATGACGTGATCATCATCCTGGGCTTTTTTGCGTTTTTCCAGTGGGAGTTTTCGCTGGCCGTGCTGGCCGCGGTGCTGGCCGTGCTGGGCTATTCGGTCAACGAATCGGTGGTGATTTTTGACCGGATTCGCGAGAACTTCAGGCGCTACCGCAAGATGCAGACGACCGAGATCATCGACAACGCGATCACCTCGACCATCAGCCGCACCATCATCACCCACGGCTCGACGCAGATCATGGTGCTGTCGATGCTGCTGTTTGGCGGCCCCACCCTGTTTTACTTCGCGCTGGCGCTGACCATCGGCATCTTGTTCGGTATTTACTCGTCGGTTTTCGTGGCCGCCGCCATCGCCATGTGGCTGGGCATCAAACGCGAAGACCTGATCAAGTCAGGCGGTAAAAAGGACGAAGACCCCAACGATCCCAACGCCGGCGCCACGGTCTGACACGCTCTGAACCGACGGCCTTTTTTTGACGGACGTGCGCGGTGCTCGACAAGGCCGCAGGCTTTGCCTTGCTTGTCTTGCTCCCCCTTTTGAAGCCTTCTGAGGCCTTCTGAGGGGTGGGGCTTCGGCCAGCGACGAAAGGAATTCCGCTGCCTGGCACGCGCCTGCGTTCCCGCCTTGCCTGGGGGTCAGGCGGGCACCAGGTACTTCGTAGAGCTTGCGCCCTCGCGGTTTTGAGGGCCGCGACAATCCGCGGACGCGGGCTGCCGGGGGGCGCTCCCAGGCGCGTGCTCCGGCCGGCGCCAAGGCCGCTGCTTACAGCACCCGCAACTGGCTGTCTGCCTGCATCTGTGCCAGCAGGTTGCTCAGTGAGCCGATCGACAAGCCATTGATCAGCACCAGGTCTGAGGCGTTGACGGTCGTGTTGTCAAACATCAGGTGGGCGTCGGCCACAAAGCTGCCGCCGCCGTTGTGGTCGATGTCCAGTAGGAGTTTGCCGCTGCCGTCCTTGCTCAGTCGCACGAAGTCACCCAGCGACGAGTTGCTGGTAAAACCATCAAGGAAGTGGCGCAGGTCCAGCACGTCGGCCTCGCTGCTGCCTTGCAAGCTGCCCGAGCCGTTCTTGAAGCCGAAGTCCTTGACCGTTTGTGTGAAATTGGCAGGGTTGGCGATGGTGGGCCAGACAAAGTGATCGGCGCCGCCGGCGCCCGTGAGCACGTCATCGCCGGTGGTGATCAGGAAGTAGTCGATGCCAGTGCTGCCGGTCTGGCTGTCGGCGCCAGCGTCGCCGGTCTGCACGGTGCCCAGGGTGAGCACGCTGGTGCCGTTCAGGCCGTTGAACGATGCCACCTTGTTGCCGCTGCTGTCTTGCAGACCGTCGCTGGCCGGGGCGGTGTAGGAAAGCGTCACCAGGGCGTTGTCGGTGGTAATGCCGCCAGCCAGCGTCAACGTCACCAGCTTGCTGGTCGCGCCGCTGCCTATGCTGACCGAACTGATGCTTTGGGCGTTGCCGCCGGCAGAGACAGAAAAAGCGCTGGCCAGTTGCGTCAGCACGGCGGGGCTGTTGACCAGCTCGTCGTCAAAGGTCAGGGTGATCTGGCTCAGATCGGCACCGGCGCTACTGCTGCTGAGCACCTTGGCGCTGAGGGCGGGGGGCACCGTGTTGGCAACGCCCACCGGCGTGGTGCTGCCGATGCTGGCCACATCGTTGCCGGCACTGTCCTGAAAAGCCGCGTTGCCGGTGCCCATGGTGATGGTGGGCGCGTTGTACTGCAGGGTCACCACCTCGCTGGCCAAAATGGGCGTGCTCAGGTTCAAGGTGATGGTGCGGCCGCTGGTGACGTAGCTGTTGACGCTGTGGGCAGTGGCACCTACAACGACCAGTGCGTTCGTTGCCGGGAAGTTGCTGTCCAGCATGTTTTCGCTGAAGGTCAGCACCACCTGGCTGCCGCTGGCATTGCTGGCGGCGCCAACCAGGGTCGGGGCGGTGGTGTCCAGCGTCTGGTTGCTGAAGCTGGCGGCGTCAATGCCGGCGTTGTCCTGCACCGCCAGATTGATGGCCGACAAATCGGCGCCGGGCGCCGTGTAGCTCAGGCTGGTGGCGTCGCCCGGGTTGATGACGCGGCTCAGCGAGAGCTCGAGGGCCGAGCCCACCACCCGTACCGAGGTCACGGCGTTGCTGCTGCCGGCCGACGTCACGTTAAAGGCCGAGGCCGCAGCGGTCACGGCGCCCAGGGCTTCAGAAAAAGCCACGACCAGGGTCTGGTTGTTTTTCAGGCTGAGGCTTGAAACGATCGGGGCAATGGCGTCGATAGTGTTGCTCACTGTCAGGGCGCTGACGCTGGCCAGATCGTTGCCCGCCGTGTCTTGCAGCGCGATCAGGTCGTCGCCCGCGCTCGGGTCGGTGTAGCTGACCTTGATGCTGGCCGTCGATGAGATCAGCCGGTCCTTGAGGTTGAGCACCAGGGTGCTGCCACTGAGGCTGAGCGAGGCGATGTCGACCGTGGAGGTGACGCCGGCGTCGGTCAGCTGAACCTGAAAGGCGCTGGCGGCCACGGTCGCCACCGAGTCCAGGGCTTCGCTGAAATTGAGCGTGATTTGCGTGCCCAGGGTATTGGTCTGGGTCGACGTCAATGTTGGGAGCACGGCGTCAAAGGTGTGGCTGCTCAGCGGGATGGCCACTGCGGACGAAATGGCGGCAGCGTCGTTGCCCGTGCTGTCTTGCACGGCCGCGTTGCCCGGGCCGCTGTCGACCGAGGGTGCGGTGTAGGCGACCGCCAGGCTGCCGTTGAGGCTGGCGAGCTTGTTTTGCAGGGTCAGCCGTACTTCCTTGCCAACGATCTCGACCTGGGTCACGGGGTTGTTGGTGCCTGCGACGCTGACCGTGTAGGCCGAGCTGGTGGGCGGCTTGCTGGCGAGCAGGTCTTCGCTGTAAGTGAGCACCACGCGGGTCGCAGTCGCCGAGGTGTAGGCGCGGCTGGAGACCAGGCTGGGTGCCACGCCGTCGACGGCATTGCTCACGCTGCGGGGCGCTGCTGCGGTGCCGATGCTCAGGGCGTCGTTGCCCGCCAAGTCCTGCATGGCGGCATTGGCGGTGCCGATCTCGGCCGCAGGCGCGGTGTAGACCAGGCTGAGCGTCTCAGCGGCGCTGATTTTTTCACCCATGATCAGCAGCAGCGTTTTTCCGCTCGCGCTGACGCCGGTGATGGTGTGGCCGGCCACGGCGAATCGGCTGGCCTCGGGCAGCGCGCTGCTGAGCATGTCCTCGTTGAAGGTCAGCACGATTTGCGTGCCTTCCTTGTTGCTCGCCACCGAGGCCAGCGTCGGGGCGCTGGTATCGACCGTGGTGACGGGGATGCTGGCGGCGTCGTTGCCGAGCTTGTCCTCCATCGCGGCATTGCCCGTTGCGCTGTTGCTGGCCGCAGCGGTATAGCTGACGCTGGCGCTTTCACCGCTGACGAGGGCCCGGGTCAGGCTCAGTTCGACGCGCTTGCCGCTGACGGCAACCGACGTCACGGGGTTCGCGACGGTGCCGGTGCTGACGCTGAAAGCGGCCGGCAAGGCGGTGCTGGCGGCAAGCTCTTCATCAAAGGCGATGACCAGCGTGCGGCTGTCCTTGAAGCTCACGCCGGAGAGTTGCGGCGGCCGGCTCTCGGCCAGTTGCAGCTGCGCGTCAGCGCGCAGCTGGGTCATGACATTGGCCAGCGTCAGCTTGCCGCTCAGACCGCTGGCGGTGGCGGCCACAGTGGCGCCGTTGATCAGCAACTGATCGGCGCTGTCGACGTTGACGTTGCTGAAAACCAGCGCTGCATCCGGCGCGAAGCTGCTGCCTCCATCGCGGTCGATTCTGAGCCGCAACAGGCCATTGGCATCTTTGTCAAATTGCACGAACTGCGCCAGGCTGGGCTCACTGAAACCGCTCAGCAAGGCCTGCAGGTCGAGCACGTCGGCGTCAGCGCTGCCTTGCCGCGTGCCGCTGGCACCCTTGAAGCCAAAGTCGGTCAGGGTCTGGACCATGTTGCCGGGGGCGCTCAGCGCGGGCCAGGCGAAGGAGTCCAGACCACCGCCCCCGGTCAGCGTGTCGTTGCCCAGCGAGCCCAGGAAGTAATTCACATCCGACGTGCCGGTCAGTGTGTCGCTGCCGCTGCTGGCGGCCAACACGCTGCCCAGCGAACTGCTGTTGAAGGCGCTGACCCGGTTGCCCGTGCTGTCGCGCAGGCTGCTGCCGGTGTAGTTCAGGCTCACGGAGGCGCTGCTGGTGATGGCGCTGTCGAGCACCAGGATGACCTGGCGGCCATTGAGTTGCACCGCGCTGATGGTTTTGGGCAAGCCGTTGACGGACGCCGTGAAAGCCGACGTCGGCGGACTGAAGGCGGGGTCCAGAGCGTCGTCGAAATTGAGCGTGATCTGGCTAAAGCCAGGCTGCGTGCCCAGGCTCAGCGTCTGCGAGCTCAGCAGCGGCAGCACCTTGCTCACCACGGCCAGCGGTGCCGCGCTGGAGCCCAGGCTGAGCAGGTCGTTGCCCGACAGGTCTTGCAGCGCGGCATTGCCGGTGCCGATACTGGCCGTGGGGGCGGTGTAGTAAAGCGTGAGGTCCTCGCCGGCGCTGGCAGGTGGCGACAGCGTCAGCACAACATTGCTGCCGCTGACGGTCACGGCGCTGACGCTGTGTCCTCCGGAGACGGTGAAGGCCGAGGCGGGTGGCAAGTTGCTGCCCAGCAGGGTTTCGCTGAAGTTCAGGCTCAGCTGCGAGCCGTTGCTGTTGCTGCTGATGTCTTTGAGCTTGATGCTGCTGCCGGTTTCCAGCAGGGTGGGGGCGGTGGTGTCGAGCCGGGCGCTAAAGCTCGGCAGATCGTTGCCCGTCACATCCTGCACGGCCGCGTTGGTGTTCGCTGCATTGCTGGCCGGGGCGCTGTAGCGCAAGGTGGTGGCTGCACCCGTGCTGACGGCGTTGGTCAGGCTCAGCGTGAGCGTGTTGCCGTTGACCGTGACACTGGTGACGGGGTTGACCGTGCCGCCGCTGGTCAGGGTAAAGGCCGCGCCGGCGGCGGTGCTGGCGCCCAGCGGCTCGGAAAAGGTCAGCAGCAGGGCTTTGTCGCTTAGAAAGCTGGTGCTGACCAGCGCTGGCGGCGCGATGTCGGCCGTGATCAGCTTGCCGTCGGCCATCAGTTGGGCCAGCACATTGCTCAGCGTCAGGTTGCCGCTCAAGCCGGCGGCCGTAGCCTTCATGGTGGCGCCGTTGACGCTGAGCTCGCCGGTGCTGGTGTTGACGCTGATGTTCTTGAAGGTCAGCGCCATCGTGCGCGCAAAACTGCCGCCGCCGTTATGGTCGATGTTGAGCACCAGGTTGTGGCTGGCGGTGCCGTCATCGGCCGCCTGCAGGTAGCTGGCGATGCTGGCCGCTGTGAAACCGCTGAGCAACTGGCGTAAATCCAGCGTATCGGCTTCGGCCTTGCCCTGCAAGCTGCCGCTGCCCTGCGTCAAGCCGAAGTCGGTCAGGCTCTGCGCCAGCACGCTGGTGGATGTCAGGCCGCTGGCCACGGCAGACGGATAGAAAAACGTGTCTGCGCCAGCCGCGCCGCTCAGGGTCAGGTTGCTGGCGTCGACCAGCAAGTACTCGCTGCTGCTGGTGCCTGTCAGGGTTGCACCGCTGCCATTGCCATTGCGCACGCTGCCCACTGCGGTCGCTGCAAAACCGCCCACCGGGGTGCCGACGCTGCTGACCAGGCCATCACTGGTAGGTGCGGTGTAAGCCACCAGCAAATTGACGCCGTTTTGCGTGACAGGTGCGGCCAGCAACAGCGTGACGGCGCTGCCATTGATTTGCACCGCCGTCACGGTCTGGCTGCTGCCGCCGGCAGTCACGCTGAAGGCGGAGACCGGCGGCAGGACGCTGGTGTCGAGCTGATCGTTGAAGTTCAGCGTCAGGGCACTGACGCCGGTGCTGGCGCCAGCGTCCAGTGTGCTGCTGGCAAAGCTCGGTGCAACCTTATTGGCCACACTCACCACAGCGCTCTGGCCCAGACTGGCCAGGTCGTTGCCAGCCAGGTCCTGCAGGGCACTGTTGGCCGTGCCAACGGTGGCCGTGGGCGCGTTGTAGACCAGCGACAAGGCGTCGTTGACTTTCAGCGCGCTTGCCAGCGTCAGCGTGACCGTGCTGCCGGCGGCGACCAGGCTGGAGACGGCCACACTGCCGGTGACGCTGCCGGCGACGGTGAAGGCCGATGCCGCCGCCAGATTCGTGGTCAGCATGGCTTCGCTGAAGGTCAGCACGACCTGCGTGCCGACGGCGTTGGTGGCCGCGCTGACCAGGGTGGGCGCCGTGAGGTCGGCGGCCGTGGTGCTGAACGAAGCCACATCATGACCCACCAGGTCCTCAATGGCCGCGTTGCCGGACGCGAGGTTGGCGACCGGCGCGGTGTAGCTCAACTCGCTCGCCTCATTGGCTGCCAGGGGCCGGCTCAAGCTCAGCTCCAGGGTACTGCCGCTGACTTTGACAGCGGTCACTGCATTGGCCAGGCCGCCGGTCTTGACGGCAAAGGCGCTGCTGGCCGCGGTGCTGCTCGCCAGTGTCTTGGAGAAGGTCAGCACCAGCGTGCTGGCGTCCTTGGCGGTGAGCGAGCTCAGCGTGGGCAGTGCTGCGTCGATGTTGTTGTTGACCGCTTGCAGGCCGATGCTGGCCACGTCATTGCCGGCCAGGTTTTGCAGGGCCAACGTGTCGTCGCTGCTGCTGGGGTCGGTGTAGCGCACGCGAATGCCGGCCGTGGCTGTTTGCAGCCGTTCGTGAAGGGTCAGCGTGACGGTGCTGCCCGAGACGGTGAGCGAATCGACCGCCACCAGCCGGCTGCTGCTGCCTTCGGTGAGCTGCACCTCGAAAGCCGCGGCGGACGGCAGGCGGGCCGCGTCGAGTTCGCTGTCGAATGTCAGGGTGACCTGGTTGCCCAGGGTGTTGGTGGCCGCCGTCTTGAACACGGGTGCCACCGGGTTGAACTGCACCGAGCTGACGCTTTGAGCGGTGAAGCTGGCCGCGTCATTGCCGCTGATGTCCTGCACCGCCAGGTTGGTGGCGGTGCTGCTGCCCGTGTTGGCGGGCAGCTGATAGGCCACGGTGATGCTGTTGGTGTTGCTCGCCAGCAGGGTGTCGCGCAGCGTCAGTCGCACTGTGCTGCCAATGATCTCGACGCCGGTGACCGGGTTGAGAATCCCGTCGCGGTTGACGGTGTAGTTAGCCGCTTCGGGCGGCTTGCTGCTCAGCAGCGTTTCGGAGTACGTCACGATGATGCGGCTGACCCCGTCAAGCGTGACGGCGCTGATGGCCGTTTGCACCGGCGCCACCCCGTCGTTGACGGTGACCGCCTGGTTGCTCAGGCTGGCGGCGCGGTTGCCAGCGCTGTCTTTGGTGGACAGCGAGATGTCGGCAGTCCCCAGCAACTGAGCCGCCGGTGGGGTGTAGCTGAGGGTGACTGTCTTGAGCGAGGTGATGGCGCTGGCCAGGGTCAGCTCCATCGACTTGCCGTCGCTGCCGCGGGCCACGCTGCTGATCGCGATGGTGGTGCCGTCGGCGCTGACCACGTAGGTGCTCGCGGCCGGCAAGGAGGTGCTCAGGGTCTCGTCGTAGCTCAGGATAATTTTTTTGCCGTCGCTGCTGGTACTGGCGCTTTGGAGGACGGGCGCCGTGGTGTCGGCGCTGCTGGTGCCGCTTGCGCTGCGCGATCCGCCCGCGGCCAGCGCCAACAGCACGCCACCGGTGGCCACCGCGCCCAGCGGTGCAGCCCCCAGCATGTTGGCGACGTAGTCGGGCGCGTTCATGGAGCTGCTGGCCCGGGACATGACGTTCAGGCTGGTGTTGGCTGGCGCGGCGCTGGCCGGGGTCGGGGTGTTGCCAGGCGTCGCAGCGCTGTCGCTGCTCGCCGCCTGGCTAGCGTCGCTGCTGCTGCCGGCCTGGGTGGACGGTGGCGTCGTGGGCGTGGCCGCCTGGCTAGCGCTGCCCTCGGCTTCTTCAGCGGCGTCGAGTGCGCGCTTTGACGGTTTTTCCTTGGCCTGGGCGGGCGATTCGTCCGGGGCTTTGACGTCCACCGGTTCGACCGGCTGCACGGCCTTCTTGCGGGCTGCGCTACGTGGCTTTTTCTTCGGGACTTTGAGGCTCCCGTTGACCGGGGCGGGCACTGGAGCCGTGGTTGCCGTGGCAGCCGTCACAAGAGGGGAGGCTGCAGCTGTTTTGGAATCGGTGGGCATGGCGTGTCCGGGTTACTTAATCTGGTAGGCCCACTGCAGGGCAATCGGGGTGCTGGGCTGGCTGACTTCGGGCTGCGACGTCAAAATGCTGCTGGTGATCACCGGCGACTTCGCAATGGCTTCGAGCGCCTGCAGAGGTGTCTGCGCTGGCGTGTGACCGTAGATCAGCCGGCCAAAGACGGCATAGCCGTCGCCCGATAGGGCTGACTTGTCCAGCTGGACGTTGTCGACGACATTGATAAAAAATTCAGTAGTGGCCGAGTCAGCGCTGGAGCCGCGCGCCATGGCGAGCGTATTTTTCAGGTTCGAGAAACCGGTCAGGGTCGTGCTCTCCAGCGTGATGGCGGGATAGGTAGCCGCTTTCTTGACGTAGCTGCTGCCGTTGAGCGTGAAGCCTCCGCCCTGCGCCACAAAGCTCGAAGTCACCCGGTGAAAGTAGGTACCGTTGTAAAAGCTTTCATTGACGTAGCGCAAAAAATTCTTGACGGTGATCGGCGCCTTGACTGCTTCCAGCTCGACCACCAGCTCGCCCTTGTCCGTGATCAGGCACGCCGTGGCCAGGGCGCTGGCGGTGGACGCGGCGTAAGCGGCGCTGCTGCAGGTTTTACCCGGCACGCTCATGGTTTTGTGAAAACTCACGCTGCCAGCGCTGTTTTTGGTCCAGCTGCGCAGTTCGGTCGCGGCTGTAGCGCTGCCGGAGCTCGCCACTTCCTGGGTGGCTGTCGTCTTGAAGCAACTGTCGCTGGCGGCCGGCGTGACGCTGTCCGTGCGCACGCAGTAGCCCGCTACCGAGCTGGCATCGGCCGGGATCATGACGACCTGGAGCTTGTTGTCGGGCAGCAGTTTCGCCGTGAAGTCCGGCAATTTGAGAACGGCGGGTTCAGGCGCGGGCGTGGTGCCCGACGAGTCGCCGCCACCGCCGCAGGCTGACAGCAGGCCCAGAGTCAGCCAGGCGACCAGGAGGGCAAGCGATTTCTTGTCAAACACGATCATGATTTAGTATTTATTTAGGAGTTATCTGTAGAGCTGCACGCATTCTAATGAACGCATCCCGCATCCCGCAACACGGCCGGACGGCCGCCTACACTTTCACGCATGGCCAAAGACAAAACGATTTACACCTGCACCGAATGCGGCGGCATCAGTCCCAAGTGGCTGGGCAAATGTCCGCATTGCAATGCCTGGAACACCCTGCTCGAGTCGCTCGCCGAGAGCGCCTCGCCCGTCAAGAACCGTTTTGCTTCCCTGGCCAAGGCCTCGGAGGTCACGGTGCTGTCGGACATCGAGGCCACCGACATGGCCCGCACGCCCACCGGGCATGAAGAGCTGGACCGGGTGCTCGGCGGCGGCATTGTCGAAGGCGGCGTGGTGCTCATTGGCGGCGATCCCGGCATTGGCAAGTCGACCTTGCTGCTGCAGGCGCTCGACTCCTTGCAGCGCGCCGGGCAAGACACCTTGTATGTCACAGGTGAGGAGAGCGGCGCGCAGGTGGCGCTGCGCTCGCGCCGGCTCGGACTGGAGGGCTCGCAGGTCAAGGTGCTGGCCGAAATTCAGCTGGAGAAGATCCTGGCCACCCTGGACCTCACGCGCCCAGCGATTGCCGTGATTGATTCCATCCAGACGGTTTACTCCGACCAGCTGACCTCGGCGCCCGGCTCGGTGGCGCAGGTGCGCGAATGTGCGGCCCACCTGACGCGCGCCGCCAAGGCCAGCGGCGTGTGCATCGTGCTGGTTGGCCATGTGACGAAAGAAGGCGCGTTGGCCGGGCCGCGCGTGCTCGAACACATGGTGGACACCGTGCTGTACTTCGAAGGCGACACGCATTCGAGCTTTCGCCTGGTGCGGGCGATCAAGAACCGCTTTGGCGCGGTCAACGAAATCGGCGTTTTTGCCATGACCGAAAAAGGCCTCAAGGGGGTCAGCAACCCTAGCGCCATCTTTTTGAGTCAGCACAGCGAGCCGGTGCCCGGCAGCTGCGTGATGGTCACGCTCGAAGGCACGCGGCCGCTGCTGGTGGAAATCCAGGCGCTGGTCGACAGCGGCGGGCCGAGTCCGCGGCGTCTGTCGGTCGGCCTGGACCGCGACCGCCTGGCCATGTTGCTGGCGGTGCTGCATCGGCATGCCGGTGTGGCCTGCATGGACCAGGACGTGTTTGTCAATGCCGTGGGCGGGGTGCGCATCAGCGAGCCCGCCGCCGACCTGGCCGTGATGCTGGCCATCACCTCAAGCCTGCGCGGTCGCGCCCTGCCCAAGGGTTTCATCGCCTTTGGCGAGGTCGGCCTGGCTGGCGAGGTGCGGCCCGCGCCGCGCGGTCAGGAGCGGCTCAGAGAGGCAGCCAAGCTCGGCTTCAGCGTGGCCGTGGTGCCCAAGGCCAACGCCCCCAAAAAGCCCATCGAAGGCCTGAGCATTCACCCTGTCGAGCGCATCGAGCAAGCCATGGAAGTGGTGCGCAGCCTGGCCTGAGCCGTGGCGGCAGTCGTCCGGCGGGGCTTGGAACAGTCGTTGCCCGAGTGCCATGGCAAGTTCCTTGATCCAGACTTAAGCCAGACTTAAGCCAGACTTAAGCTGCGGCTCCTAGGATGGCCTCTCAGGAGGTCGTCATGCGTCTACTAACTTTCATGCTCATGGGTCCGCTGGCCTGGTGGCTGGCTGCCATGACCCCGCTGGCGCACAGCCAGACCGCATCGGCTGCGGCGCAGCTGTCGGCCTACACCGCGTTGGCGGGCGTCCCGGCCCAGGCTGGGCGCGGCGAGGCTTTTTTCAACGTCCGTCATGGCCGCGACTGGGCCTGTGCCTCCTGCCATGGTGCTGTGCCCACGGGCCCAGGCAAGCACGCCAGCACGGGCAAGCTGATCGGGCCGCTGGCGCCGGCCTTCAACCCCGAGCGCTTTTCTGACGTTGCCAAAGTCGAGAAATGGTTCCGGCGCAATTGCAATGATGTGCTGGCACGCGAGTGCAGTGCCGCCGAAAAGGCCGACGTGATGGCCTGGTTGCTGACACTGCGCCGATGAAGCAGATGGCAAATTCTTTGTTTACTTTGGGAAGTCCGTGATGAAGCTCAGCCACACCGCGATACCCTTTGGACCTGTGCCGCGCCGCGCCAGACTTGGCTGGCCAGGCACTGCGATGGTGGCCGGGCTGCTCCTTTGCCTTGGCGCTGCCGCCGACACCGTGCCGCGGGCCAGCGTCTTGCCCAAATACCAACAGGAGTGCGCCGCCTGCCATCTTGCCTACCCGCCGGGCTTGTTGCCGGCGGCCTCCTGGCAGCGTGTGATGGGTTCCCTGAGTCGTCATTACGGAACCAATGCCTCGCTTGACGAGGCCAGTGTGCGCGAGATCGGGGCTTGGCTGCGTGTCAACGCGGGGACTTACGCGCGGGTGCGCGAAGAGCCGCCGGGCGATCGCATCACCGCCTCAGCATGGTTTTTACGCCAACACGGCCCGCGCGAGATCGCGCCGAACGTGTTCAAGCGCGCCTCCGTAGGCAGCCCGGCGAATTGCGCCGCGTGCCACAGCCGGGCGCCGGAGGGTCTATTTTCAGAGCGCGAGGTTCGGATTCCGAACTAGGGCGCGCCGCCGCTTGTCTTTGCTGCCTAGTCCATAGCGGGCTGGCAAAGCAGTCGCCGGATGGAGCACGGACCAAGCAGCACGGACCAAGCAGCAAGGCTCAACTAACACGGAAGAAACTTTGAATGGACACGACGAAGTCAAAAATTCTGGTCTGGGACGCGCCCGTGCGGGTTTTCCACTGGCTGATGGCGCTGAGCTTTTTCGGCGCCTATCTGAGCGCCGAGAGCGAGCGCTGGCGCCTGCTGCACGTAACGCTGGGGTACACGTTGGGCGGTCTGGTCGCCTTCAGGGTGCTGTGGGGGCTGATCGGCACGCGCCATGCCCGGTTTGGCAATTTCGTGCGCGGCCCCGCTGCGCTTCGCAGCTACCTGGGCGGTCTGCTCAAAGGCCGGCCCGACCCGCATGTTGGCCACAACCCGGCGGGTGCTGTCGCGATTGTGCTGCTGCTTTTGCTGGGTGTGGCCGTGGTGCTCAGTGGCTGGGGCAACTATGAGCAGGTCGGCGGCGAATGGCTCGAGGAGTTGCATGAGGTCGCCGCCAACTCGATGCTGGCGGTGGTGGCTGTGCACGTAGTCGGCGTGCTCGTGGCCAGCTGGCTGCACCATGAGAACCTGGTGCGCGCCATGGTGACCGGTTACAAGCGCGGCGTGGCGGGCCAAGCCATCCCCTGGTCGTGGCGTCCGCTGGCCGGGCTGCTGCTGGCGGCGGTCCTCGGGTTTTGGTGGTGGCAATGGCAGGACAGGCCGCAGATGAGCGCGCAGTCCGGGCCACAAAGCCCGACGCTGTCGGGCTCGCTTTCGGCTTGTGCATGATACGGGTCTGATCCCTTTTTGAGAGTCTGACTGAATGCGCATCTTGCTGGCCGAAGACGACCCCTTGCTGGGCGATGGTTTGCGTGCTGGCTTGCGGCAGCTGGGCTTTCAGGTCGACTGGGTTCGTGACGGCCTGGCCGCCGAGCGTGAACTCTGCACGGGCGACTACGCCGCTGCCGTGCTGGACCTGGGCTTGCCGCTGCGGGACGGCTTGCAGGTGCTGCAATCGGTGCGGGCGCACAAGCTGAGCACGCCGGTGCTGGTGCTGACCGCCCGGCAGGCGGTGCTCGACCGCATTGAAGGCCTGGACCTGGGCGCCGACGACTATGTGGTCAAGCCGGTCGACATCCATGAGCTCGCTGCGCGCCTGCGCTCGCTGATACGACGCGCCCACGGGCAGTTGCAGGACAGCCTGTGCTGCGGACCGGTGCGCCTGTCCCCGGCGGCGCGGCAGGTCACGCTGCATGGCCAGAGCGTGGCTTTGTCGGGGCGCGAGTTCGATCTGCTGCATGCGCTCATGCTCAACGCTGGCCGTGTCCTGTCGCGCGAACAGCTCGAGCAGCAGCTCTACAGCTGGGGCACCGAGGTCGACAGCAATGCCGTGGAGGTGCATATTCACCATGTGCGTCGCAAGCTGCTGCCAGGCCTGATCCAGACCGTGCGCGGGGTAGGCTACAGCGTGCCGCTGACCCTGCCCTCAATGGCTGTATGAAGCGGCTCAATTCGCTGCAGCTGCGGCTGCTGTCCCTGGTGCTGGGCCTGGTCACAGCCGTGTGGCTGGGTGCCTGTCTGCTGGCCTGGTTTGACGCCGAGCATGAGGTGGCCGAGTTGCTGGACGCCCATTTGTCCCAGGGCGCTGCGCTGCTGGTGGCTCAACAGGTTAGCGATGACGAGCCCGAGCGGGTGTCTGCTGCTCCCAGCTTGCACAAGTACGCGCCCCGGGTGGCGTTTCAGGTCTTTCACGAGGGCCGTCTGGTGGTGCGATCGGCCAACGCCAGTGAGCGCCCGCTGGCCACGCTTACGCAGGGCTTTGCAACGGTGCGCGATGTCGATGCTGCCGACTGGCGCGTGTTCGCGGCCCGAGGTTCCGAGGCGGATGTGCAGGTCTATGTGGCCGAGCAGCTCAGTTCGCGCGCGCAAATCTTGCGCGCGGTACTGCGCAGCATCCTGGGTCCTTTGTTGCTGGCCTTGCCCCTGCTGGCGCTGGCGGTGTGGTGGGCTGTTCATGCAGGTCTGACGCCGCTGCGGCAGCTGCGCGTTCTGATTGCCGGGCGCCAGCCGCAGGCGCTCGAGCGCATGAATCTGCCCGACGCGCCCACCGAAATTGCGCCCGTGCTGCAGGCGCTCAATGACTTGTTCTCACGCATCGACCGGTTGCTGGTGGCAGAGCGTCGCTTCGCGGCGGATGCTGCGCACGAGCTGCGAACACCGCTGGCCGCCATTCGGGCGCAGGCGCAGGTGGCGCAGGGTGCAGGCGCGGATGCGCCCGGGCGCCAGCATGCGCTGGCGAGCGTCCTGCTGGGCTGCGACCGCGCTGCGCGCCTGGTCGAGCAACTGTTGACCCTGGCCCGTCTGGGCGCGGTGCCGCCGGACTTCGAGCCCGTCGACCTGGGTCTTTTAGCGCAACGCGTAGCCGCCGAGTTGGCGCCTTTTGCTCTGGCCCGAGGCCAGGATCTGGCCTTGCATGTCCCGGACAAGGTGGCGTGCGAGGTGCGGGCCCAGGCGGTCTTGCTGGAGGTTCTGGTGCGCAACCTTCTCGATAACGCCTTGCGCTACAGCCCCGAGGGTGCGTGTGTCCAGGTCGTGCTTGAAAGGACAGGCGGTCGGGTCGCGCTGGTGGTCGAGGACAGTGGTCCGGGCCTGGCAGAGGCTGACACGTTGCAACTCGGGACACGTTTTTTTCGCGCACCCGGCCAGACGCAGCCGGGCAGTGGGCTGGGCTGGTCCATCGTGAGGCGCATTGCCGAAGTCTCGGATGCGCAGGTGCAGCTGGCGCGTTCCGAGGCTTTGGGCGGCCTGGCCGTCAGGGTGAGCTGGCAGGCCTGAGGGGGTCCGGCTCCGGGGGGCACAGGCCCTGATCGCCAGAAGCCGTCTTGGCCCGCAAGCGCGGTTTGTGCGCATTCTGACCGGCCGCCGGTCTGCTGCGAAAATACGCGCATGAACTTTCAAAAAATTCTGGTTCCCATCGCTGGCGTCGCCTTGGTGGCGCTGGCCTATCGTTTCAATGGCTGGGGCGGCGTGGCGGTGGTAGTGGGCGCGCTGGTCATGTGGGTGCTGCTGCATTTCACCCGCATGATGCAGGTGCTCAGGCGCGCTTCGAGCCGCCCGATCGGTTCGGTGGACAGCGCCGTCATGCTCAATGCCAAGCTCAAACCCGGTGTCACGCTGCTGCATGTGGTGGCCATGACGCGTTCGCTGGGTGCGCTGCAAAGCCCCAAAGAGACGCAGCCCGAGGTGTTTCGCTGGACCGACAATGCCGGCTCGCATGTCGACTGCACCTTTGTGGGCGGCAAGCTCGCGCACTACGCTCTTTTCAGGCCAGGCCCGGCCGATGCAGGCGAGCTACCGCCAGCGCCTTAGAATCGTCAACGGACTGCACATGGGCTGCACGCTTGATCTGAGCGCCGGCCTATCGACCTGCCGCCCCTGCCTGGCTTTCCCCCTTCAATATTGACCCACGAGACTCAAAAGGAATTTCCCATGTCCCCTGTAGCCCCCTCCCTGGACGACCGCGACGGCAAGATCTGGATGGACGGCCAGATGGTGGAATGGCGCGACGCCAAGATCCATGTGCTGAGCCACACCCTGCATTACGGCTGCGGCGCGTTCGAAGGCGTTCGTGCTTATAAAACCGCCCAGGGCACGGCCATCTTTCGCCTCGAAGAGCACACCGAGCGCCTGTTCAACAGCGCCAAGATCCTGCGCATGAAGATTCCTTTGACCAAGGAAGAAGTCATGCAGGCCCAGAAAGATGTGGTGCGCGAGAACAAGCTCGAAGGCGGCTATCTGCGTCCGCTGACCTGGATCGGCTCGCAAAAATTGGGCGTGAGCCCCAAGGGCAACCAGATTCACCTGATGGTCGCGGCCTGGGCCTGGGGCGCCTACCTGGGCGAAGAGGGCATGCGGCGCGGCATCCGCGTCAAGACCTCCAGCTACACCCGCCACCACGTCAACATCACCATGACGCAAGCCAAGGCCGTGAGC
>CAIMVC010000208.1 GCA_903844825.1 uncultured Burkholderiales bacterium
GGGTCGGTGAATCAGCAGGGGCGTCCCGAACAGGCGGGAAGCAAGGTAAGTCATGGTTGAGGGTCCTGGTTGTCGGTCGGTGCATCCGCAGGGTCAGGCGTATCGGCGGGCTGCACGTCCTGGCTATCTGTGGGAACAGGAACAGGCATTTGGTCATGCCGGGCATCGGAGTCAAAGACCAGACCTAATTCATCCGCCCGGGCGTTATCGGCCGCGATCTCGCGGTCTACGTCTTCGGCGTCGTAGCCATTGCCGGAGATCGCTTCTGACCGGCTCATGAGGCCGGCGCGGATGGCGAGCTTCATGGCATTGAATTCCTTTTGCGGATCTACCCAACTCCAGCCCTGGGGGATCCACTTGGCAGCCTGACAGGCGCGCCGGTCCTTTCGGTATCCAGGCAGATCCAATGCCCCTTCGAGCACAGCCTGGTCCATCCATGCACGCCAGATGGGGCGACACAGCTGGTGCACGATCACGCCGTGCTGCAGGGCTTCGCAGCGGCGGCGAAATTCCAGCAGACCTGCCCGAATCGAGGAATAGTTCACCTGCGTCAGGTCGCCAGTCAGCATCTCGTAGGTGATGCCCATGGCGGCTGCCACCGCACGGAACTGCTGACGCATGAATTCGGCGTAGGACGATCCAACATCTGCGGGCGCCGAGAACTTGATGTCCTCACCGGGCTCCAGGATCTGCAGCGTGCCGGGCTCCAGGCCCGCCAGTGCCACGCCGTTGGCATCGGCCGCCGACTCACCCATCAGGTTGTCCTCGGGGGCCATACGGGTGATGAACCCAGCAAACATCGCCGCCGTCTTCTTCCTCACCAGTTCGGCGTCGTCGTACTGATCCAGCTCGTTGAGCTTCACGAGCGCCCGGGTGAGCCAAGGCTCACCCCTAATTTGACCGGGGCGCAGCGGGCGAAACAGGTGAATCACTTCACTGGCATCCACCCGTACGGTATCCAGGCCGCCGCCCCCATCACTGCTGGACATGGGCGCCAGCAACCCATCGTTCGGGTGCGAGCGGTAGAGGTGATAAGCCACCCGACGCCCCAGCCGATCAAACTCAATGCCGGACCGAATGACGTTCCCACCGGGCAAATCGCGGTTCAGGGTGGTCGGTAGGTGCTCGGCTTCGAGGACCTGGATCTGCAGCGCCACTGGCAGGCCATCTTCGGTGCGGCGGTAGCGCAGTCGAACCAGAGCCTCGCCACCTTCGAGCATCGCCCGGGTCGCCAGCGCTTGCAATCCATAGAAATCTGTCAGGCCCGCTGCATCGGCCTGCTCGCACCAGTCCCACCACAGGCTATGGATCGCCTCGCGTATCGCCTGGTTCTGCATCATGCTTTGAGGCTTGATGCCCGTGCCGATGGCATTGGCCACAAAGGCTTCGATCCCGGCGGCGGCCCAGGCGTTGCGCCTCACCAGGTCACGGCTTTTGGCACGCAGCTCGTCTTGAGCCAAAGACAGCGCCGCCACGGCCCCAGGGTTGCTGGGCATCCAGGCCAGGGCCCGGCGTCCGCCTCCGGTGCCCTCGTAAACCGGCGGCGCGCCCAAGCTCAAGCCCAAAAGCCGGCGCTTTAATTGTCCGAGCCAAGCCATCACAAACCTTTAGAAGTGGTCACGCGGATCTGGCGCGTTTTGGTTCGGCCTGCCTCGCTGACCAGTGCGGACTGCACTTGGGCGATGGCGGCCTTGAGATCGGCAACGCTGCGGTACTCCACACTTTTGCCTTCATAGGCCACGCGCTGCTCGCCACTGGCCAAGGCCTCCTGCAGGGCGTGCAGGTGCTGCGGCGTGTAGGCGGTGGGGACAGCAACTGATTGGGCGGCGGTGAACCCAGAGGGATCGTTCATGACGTGCTTTCATTTCATCCAGTTGCTGCGAATCACCCGGCGCGCGGGAGCCAGAGCGCCCGGGGTTGGCGGAAAGGCCATGGCGCCCGGCACGGGCGGTGCCTTTTGCGGCACCATGAAGGGCTGCTCGGACTGCTCAAAAAGGGGCTGATGTGACGGCAGATCGGGTGTTACATCGAGCGATACATCTGGCCGCACCTCAGGTGTCGCTTTCGCGGGCAGCCCCGTCTCAGCCATTTCAATTTCAGAATCTTCTGGCGCTTCCCGTGAGGCATCCAACTGGGCGGGCCACTCGGTCCCCGACGCCTGGCTACTTTGCTGGGACCTCAAAAACTCCGGCGTCTCGAAGCCCGGTTGCACCGGAAAAAGCCCGTCCATGCGCAGCTCAGGAGGCTCGGCACCGACGGGGATACCCAGTTGGCGCTCCAGCTCGATCCAATGGCGCTCTTCAAA
>CAIMVC010000209.1 GCA_903844825.1 uncultured Burkholderiales bacterium
CAAGCCGCACAAGGTCAATCCGATCGATTTTGAAAACGCCGAAGGCAACCTAGGCCTGGCCAACGCCTTGCTACGCCATCTGAGCGAAAAGCTGCCGATCAGCCGCTGGCAGCGCGACCTCACGGACTCCACCGTGCTGCGCAACATGGGCGTGGCTTTTGGCTACGCCGTGCTGGCGTACAGCTCGTTGAGCACAGGCCTGAACAAGCTCGAACTCAACGGCGAAGCCCTGGCCGACGACCTCGACCAGGCCTGGGAAGTGCTCGCCGAGCCGATTCAGACGGTGATGCGGCGTTATGGCGTTCAAGGCGCCTATGAAAAGCTCAAGGAAGTCACCCGCGGCAAGACCGTCAGGGCCCAGGCCCTGCATGGGCTGATCGCCTCGCTTGAAATTCCCGAGGCCGAAAAGTCCCGGCTGCTGGCGCTGACGCCGGCTGGCTACGTCGGCATGGCGGCCGAGCTGGCGCGCCGGGTTTAAATGAGTCGCTGACTTGCTGCGACTTATTTGACGGGCTCTGGTGCCGGACCGGTGCCCGCCGGTAGGCGATTTTCCAGAGCCCTGTCCGCGTAGCGTCCAAAGCGCCAGGCGCTGGCTTGCAGCGTGATGCGTCGCCAGGTGCTGCGCTTGGCACCCGGGCTCATTTCGGGCCAGTGCTGCACTTCATCGAAGGTGCGGCCGCAGCCCTTGCACATCGCGTCACCCTGGCTGGTCGAGCAAATTGCAATGCAGGGGGTGTCGGCAGTGGTGTCATACCAAACCTGCCAGGCCGCCAGGGCCTTGGCCGGAAAGCTGGCTTCGTCGGCTTCTTCTTCATGATAAAAAATCAGCAGCGCGTAGACCTCGGCCAGCGCCCGCAGTTCGGGCGCGAGTGTGATGCCATCGGGAGACGGGCTTTTTTCGCGCCAGTAATTGATGGCCGCTTCGATGTCGGTGATGTGAATGGCAGGCATGAGTGCGGCAGGCGCAGAAATCGAGTCGGGTCGGTTCGTGTTTGGCACGTCGGCGACGAAGGGGTCATTATCGGCCAGGCAGCCCACGGTCGTTGCCTGTCAAAAAGGCCTGGGCTTTAAGAATTTTTGCTTGCGCCCTGGTGCGTTTTGTTGTTAAATGAATGTTCCGAAGGGGAGTAACTCCCTGGATTTTGCTGAATATTTTTAAAACATTCCCACAGCAAGATCGCTTCAGCAAGTCGTCATTACGAAGCTCACGCTTCCGGCTTGCTGGACAGCCAGCGTCACTGGCTGTCGAGCCAGACCTTCGATTGAAACCTGGACAGGTTTGATCGAGGCGTTCGCGGCGTAGCCCAACAGCTCTTCCACACCTTGCTCGGTTTCACGAAGCCGCCAACCTGCGCGTCAGGCTGGCATGTCGAGTTGTTAATCGGAGTGTGTAGATGGAATTGTTTTCAACCCCCTGGTGGACGGCCTTGCTGGCCATCATCCTCATTGACCTGGTGCTCGCTGGCGACAACGCCATCGTCATCGCCCTGGCAGCGCGCAATTTGCCGCCTCATTTGCAGAAAAAAGCGGTCATCTGGGGCACGGTAGGCGCTATCGCGGTGCGCTCTGTCATGACTGTGGGCGTGGTCTGGCTGCTCAAAATCCCGGGCCTGATGCTCGTTGGCGGCTTAGGTCTGCTCTGGATCGCTTACCAACTGCTCGCCGACCAAGGCGGCGGTGAGCATGACGGACCGGTCGCCAGCACTTTTTGGGGCGCCATGAAGACCATCGTCGTTGCCGACGCACTCATGGGGGTCGACAACGTGCTCGGGGTCGCGGGTGCCGCCCATGGCTCGTTTGACCTGGTCGTCATCGGCTTGCTGGTGAGCGTGCCAATTGTCGTGTTTGGCAGCACCCTGGTGCTCAAGCTGGTGGAGCGCTACCCAGCCATCATCAAGATTGGCGCGGCTGTCTTGGCGTTTACTGCGGCCAAAATGGTTGTCAGCGAACAGCTGCTCGTTGACTTCTACGGGGGCAAAACGGCATGGTCGGACGGCCAGACCCTGAAGGTTGCGGCGCAGTGGGGCACGTATGTGCTTGCCGTGGCGGGTGTTTTGGCGGCAGGTTGGTGGGCTTCCCGCCGTGGCCGCTCAGGCGACGCCAGTGGACAAGTCACCCACTGACCGCGGTGTTTAGGCTTTCATGAAGACCCAGATGGCAACGAAGGAGACTCCGATGGACAAAATGATTGTGTACTTTGACGACGCTGGCTATGCTTTGCAGCTGTTGCAGCCCATGCTGATGCCCGCCCGCAGGCAAGCACCCACACTCTGGGTGCTGGTCGGCTGCGCCCCCCGGGTGACTCACCACGTGAGCAAGTGGGTCACTCGCAGCGCCCGGGAGAGCTGGCGTGGCAAGTGGGCCGAAAAAGCCTTCGAAGATCTGGTGCCCGTGCTTGGGCAGGGTGGCGATCAGGTGCGAACCTGCATGGCCACAACCAGCCTGATCGCCCAGACGGAGTCTCTGATCAAAGTCCACGGACCTGCCCGCGTGCTCGATGCCCGCCGGCCCAAGGTGGGTCAGAATCTTCAGCCCGTGACGGCCGCCCAACTGCCCGAGCAGCGCACCATGCTCGCCATGGTTACCGTTGCTGCCGGTGTCGGTTTGCTGGGTGTCGTGGACTAAGCCGCAGAGTCCGCGGTCTTCGCATTGGGGCTTTAATCCAGCCTTCCCCTGACAGGGGAACTGGCTGCGCTTTCCCTCTGTCGCAGGGGAGATGGTTTGCGCATGGACTTGGTTTGGCGACTTCGGCGCAGTGCCTGGCGAGCCAGCGCTATTTCAGCCAGCCGCGCTTGCGAAAGTACCACATTGGCACCAGGGCGCTGGCGAACATCAGGGCCAGGGCGAAGGGGTAACCCAGGTGCCAGTCGAGTTCGGGCATGAACTTGAAATTCATGCCGTAAAGGCTGGCAATCAGCGTGGGCGGCAGCAAGGCGACGCTGGCGACCGAGAAGATCTTGATGATCTTGTTCTGGTTGATGTTGATGAAGCCGACCGTGGCGTCCATCAAAAAGTTGATCTTGTCAAAGAGGAAGGCGGTGTGCGAGTCGAGCGAGTCGATGTCGCGCAAAATTTGCCGGGCCTCCTCGAACTGCTCGGCATTGAGCATCTTGCTGCGCATCATGAAGCTCACGGCGCGGCGGGTGTCCATCATGTTGCGGCGAATGCGGCCGCTCAGGTCTTCATGCCTTGCAATCGAGCCCAGCACTTCGCCGGCCAGCGCGTCGGTCACGTCGCCCGATAGCACCTTGGTGCTGACTTTTTCCAGGTCAACGTAAATGCCTTCGAGCGTGTCAGCCGAGTACTCGGCGTCAGCGTCGAAGAGCTTGAGCAACACCTCCTTGGCGTCCTCGATCAGGCCAAAGGCACGCCGCGCGCGCATGCGCAGCAGCCGAAACACCGGCACATCCTCGTCGTGAATCGAGAAAAGAACCCCTTTGCTCTTGAGGTCTTCGTTGATCATGTTCAGGATGAAGGCGACCCGCACCGTGCGGGGTTCGTCGACGTCGGCGATCAGGAAGTCGGAGCGGATATGCAACTCGCCGTTGTCTTCCTCATAAAAACGGGCGGACTCTTCAATATCCTCGTCCATCGCGTCTTCGGGGATAGACAGGCCATAGTACTGTTTGACCCAGCGCTTTTCGTCCAGCGTGGGGGACTCCAGATCAACCCAGATGGGCTGAAATTTCGAGAGCTCTTCCAGGGATTCGATTTCTTCCTGGAACAGCCGCCCATTGAC
>CAIMVC010000210.1 GCA_903844825.1 uncultured Burkholderiales bacterium
CCATCGGGCAACACCTTGCGCACCAGCAGGTCAATGCCCTGAATTTCATTGGTGCCCTCGTAGATCATGGCGACCCGGGCATCACGCACGATTTGCTCGACGCCCCATTCGCGCACATAGCCGTGGCCACCAAACACCTGCAGGCAGGCGCTGGCCCCTGAAAAAGCTTGTTCGGTCCAGGCTGACTTCAGGACCGGCGTGACCAGGCTGCACCAGCGCTGGGCGCTGAGGCGTCGCTGCGCGTCGCTGTGGTGTTTGAGCAGGTCAAGCTCGATCGCGGTGCGGTAGGACAGCACGCGGCCAGCGTCGATCCAGGCGCGCTGGGTGTCCAGAATGCGGCGCATGGCCGGGTGTTCGGCGATCAAGTCGGCTTGTTCGGCACTTTTTGTCCGGCCGGGTGCGCGCATCTGTCGGCGCTCTTGCGCGTAGGCATCGGCTTTTTGCCAAGCTGCATCGAGCAGGCCGATGCCTTGCAGGGCCACATGCATGCGGGCGGCGTTCATCATCACAAACATGGCGTTCAGGCCCTTGCCGGGCTCGCCGACGATGGAGCACAGTGCCTCGTCAAAGCGCATCACGCAGGTCGGGCTGCCGTGCAGCCCCATTTTTTCTTCAATACGGTCGCAATGCACCCGGCTACGTGTGCCGTCGGGGTAGAACTTGGGCACCAAAAACAGCGACAGGCCTTTGGGGCCCGGTGGCGCGTCGGGCAGGCGGGCCAGCACCAGGTGCACGATGTTGTCGCTCAGGTCGTGCTCGCCGCCTGAGATAAAGATCTTGGTGCCACTGACCGCGTAGCGACCATCGGCCAGCGGGACGGCCCTGGTGCGGGCCAGACCCAGGTCGGAGCCCGCGTGTGGCTCGGTCAGGCACATGGTGGCCAGCCATTGCCCGGTGGCTAATTTTTCAAGGTACTGCGCCTTGAGGTCGGCGCTGGCGTGGTGCTTGATGCATTCGTAAGCGCCGTGCAGCAGGCCAGGGGCCATGGTCCAGCCGTGGTTGGCGGCTGACAGCATTTCATACAGCATGGCTTCAAGCACAGCCGGCAGGCCCTGGCCGCCGTCTTCCGTGCTGGATGCCAATGCCGGCCAGCCCGCCTGCCAGAAGGACTGGTAGGCCTGCCTGAAGCCTGGCGGCATGGTCACTGCGCCTTCTTTCCACTGGGCGCCGATCTCGTCGCCATCGCGGTTGAGCGGGGCAATGACTTCGCCGACAAACTTGCCCGCCTCATCGAGCACCTGCTGCATGAGTTCCGAATCCACCTCGGCAAAGGCGGGCAGGGCTTGCAGTTGTGCTGGCGCGTTCAAAACGCGGGACAACACAAACTGCATGTCGTCGGTGCGGGGCTGGTAGGCGTTCATAGGGACGTCGTTGCGTTCAGGGTCTTTGGGGGGTGGATTGCCGCGTCGCTTTGCTCCTCAATGACGCGGGTGTCCGTCACTGCGAGCGGAGCTTGGCACTCTCGCGAGTCCGTCACTGCGGGGCAAGCGTGGCGGCCCAGGATGTTGGTCATTTTTTGGCCGCACCCAGGTAGGTGTCGATCACGCGGGGGTCTTGCGCCAGGTCGCGGGCTTTGCCGTGCAGGCCGATTTCACCCATCTCGAGCACATAGCCGTCGTCAGCCACGGCGAGGGCTGCGCGGGCGTTTTGCTCGACCAGCACGATGGTCACGCCGGTTTTGCGCAGGGTCTCGATGATGGTGAAGATTTCCTTGACGATCAGGGGCGCCAGGCCCAAGCTGGGCTCGTCGAGCATCAATAGCGAGGGGCGTGACATCAGCGATCGGCCCACGGCCAGCATCTGGCGCTCGCCGCCTGACAGCGTGCCGGCTTCCTGTAGGCGTCGCTCTTTCAGGCGGGGGAACAGATCAAACACATCGTCCAGGCGGCCGCGCCACTGCGCGTTGCCCAAACGCATCTGACGGTAGCCGCCCAGCACCAGGTTGTCTTCGACGCTCATGGTGCCAAACAGCTCGCGCTTTTCGGGCACCAGTGAGATGCCTTGCATGACGCGCTCTTCGAGCGTCAGCTCGGCGATCGACTGGCCCGCAAAATCGATCTGGCCTTTGGCAGGCAAGATGCCCATCAGGCTGTTTAAAAAGGTCGACTTGCCCGCCCCGTTGGGCCCGATAACGGTAATGACGCTGCCCTTGTCGGCTTGCAGACTCAGGCCGTGCAGCACTTCGGCTTTGCCGTAGCCGGCACGCAGGTCGGTGACTTTCAGGAGGGGGGTCGTCATATCAGGTCTCCCGCCGGGCCGTCCGAAGCCAGAGCTGCGCACCCTCGGGGGGCAGCGATGACACGAATTAAAAAGCGTGGGCGTTTCATGTCTAGTGCTCCGTTCCGAGGTAAGCGGCGCGCACGGCCGGGTTGGCTTGCACTTCGGCGGGGGTGCCGCGCGTGAGCAGGGTGCCGAACTCCATCACCACCAGGTGGTCGCACACATCCATCACCAGGTCCATGTCGTGCTCGACCAGCAAGATGCTCATGCCTTCGCCTTGCAACTGGCGCAGCACCTGGATCAGGCCCTGTTTTTCTTTGTGGCGCAGACCGGCTGCGGGCTCGTCGAGCAGCAGCAGGGCCGGGTCGCAGCACAGCGCCCGGGCGATTTCCATCAGGCGCTGCGGACCCATGGCCAGGTTGCCCGCCTGCTCGTGCAGGTAAGCGCCCATGCCAATGCGCTCGAGTTGGCGCTGGGCTTCTTTCATCATGCGCTGCTCTTCGGTCTTGTTGGTGCGCAACATCGACGACAACACGCCGCTGCTGCCGCGCGTGTAGGCGCCTAGTGCGACGTTTTCGAGCACGGTCATGTCGGCGATCATCTTGACATGCTGGAAGGTGCGGGCCATGCCTTGACGCGAAATCTCGCGTGAGGGCAGGGTGCTGATGTCTTCACCCCGGAACAGCACCTGCCCGCTGGTTTTAGACAGCACGCCCGTGATCAGGTTGAAGGTGGTGGACTTGCCAGCGCCGTTGGGGCCGATCAGACCCACGATCTGGCCCGCCGGGATCTCAAAGCTGATGTCATTGACGGCGGTCAGTCCGCCAAACTGCTTGCGGATCTTGTCGACTTTGAGCACCACATCGCCTGCGGCAGGTTTGCTGCGTGCGGGCAGATCGGCCGCGTTTTGCCAATCGACGGCACGCGGTGGGCGCGGCAGCTTCTTTGCCACCAAAGACCATAAACCGTCGGGTAAATATTTCAATACCAGCACCATCACCACACCGAACACGATGACCTCATAGCTGCCGCTGGTGCCGATCAGGGCTGGCAAGGCGACTTGCAGGTAGTCATCAAGGAGTTTGATGAGTGCGGCCCCCACGATAGCCCCCCAGACGTGCCCGACGCCACCGATGACCGCCATGAACAGGTATTCGATGCCCATCTTCAGGCCAAAGGCCGAAGGGTTGACGGTGCGCTGGAAGTGTGCAAGCAGCCAGCCGGCAACACACGCAAAGAGCGCGGCGAGCACAAAGATGGTGACTTTGTAGCGAAAGGTGTTGATGCCCATGGCCTCGGCCATCTGCGAGCCACCCTTCAAGGAGCGTATGGCGCGTCCAGGGCGTGAGTCGAGCAGGTTAAGCAAGGCCACCGCCCCGGCCAGCAAGATGGCCCAGGTCAACACAAAAAACAAGCGACCTTGCCCGATGTTGACATCGCCAATGGTCAAGCTCTTGAGGCCCAGCAGACCGTCGTACTTGCCCAGAGCATCCAGATTTCCCATCAGGTAATACAGCGCCAGGCCCCATGCGATGGTCGCCAGCGGCAGGTAGTGGCCCGACATGCGCAGCGTGATGAGACCCACGACCAACGCGCTGATTGCCGTGAGCCCCAGTCCAACGAACAAAGTCAGCCACGGTGACATGCCGGTGTTGAGCGTGAGCCAGGCAGTGGTGTAGGCCCCGATACCCACAAAGGCTGCCTGGCCGAACGAAGTCAGCCCGCCCACACCCGTCAGCAGGACCAGACCCAGACAGACCAGGGCATACAGGCCGATGTAGTTGAGTTGGGCAATCCAGAAGTCAGGCAGCGGCAGCAAGGCGATCGCGGGGACCGCCGCCGCCAGCAAGATCAAGGCGATATTTTGTTTTTTCAGCATGGTCAGTGCGCCTCGTCCGAATGGCCACTGCGAAGTGAACGCACGAGAAGGATGGGCAAGATCAGGGTGAACACAATCACCTCCTTAAAAGCGCTGGCCCAGAATGCGCCGAACGCTTCGACGATGCCGACGAACAAGGCCCCCACGAGTGCGCCGGGGTAACTGGCCAGGCCACCAATGACTGCGGCGACAAAGCCTTTGAGCCCGATCAGAAAACCCGAGTCGTAGAAGACGGTGGTGGTGGGACCGATCAGCAAGCCGGACAGGGCGCCAATCAGGGCTGCCATGAGAAACGTGAGCTGGCCGGACGTGTGGCTGGAGATACCCATCAGGCGGGCGCCGGTGCGGTTGACGGCCGTGGCACGCAAGGCCTTGCCGCGCAAGGAGCGCTCAAAGTAGAGCCACAGCAGCACGATCAATGCCAACGAAACTCCCAAGATGATGACCGTTTGGCCCGTCAGCATGACCGGGCCGATACTAAAACGCTCATCCCAGAACGACGGGTTGCGAAAGCCCTCAGCGCCAAAAAACAACAAGCCCAGGCCGGTCATGGCGAAGTGCACGCCAACTGAAACGATCAGCAGAACCAAAGGCGTTGCAGCCTCCAGAGACTGGTAAGCGACCCGGTAAACCAGCGGGCCGAATGCCGTGACGATGGCCACACTGAGCAGCGCCTGCGCCCACAAGGGGAACATCTGCGGCGCCGCCCAAATGGCCACCAGCGAGACGATCACCGGGGGCACCAGGGTCTTCAGTGCTGAGCGCAAAGCGAGCAAGGGCTTGCCGTGGTGCAGCCAGCGCTCAGCGAGTTCCATCAGCGCCGCCACGCCCGCCAGGATCAGCAGCAGCCAGACCGTGCCCGGTGTTTTACCGGCCTGCAGCATGGCCAAAGTAAGCGCGCCATAGGCGACAAACTCACCCTGCGGAATGAAAATCACGCGCGTGACGGTAAACACCAGCACCGTGGCTAAGCCGAGCAGGGCATAGATCGCACCGTTGGTGACACCGTCAAGCAGCAAGATGCTGGCGATGGAGAAGTCCATGGGTAGCCTTGGGAAAAAAAACAACGCGAGCCTGCGTGAAACCTGCAGTTGCCGCGATCACGCCGGCGGATGCAACATCACCCATGAGTCGTTCGCCAGGGGCGCCCGCAACGCGGCCCCCAGCGAACGTACTCAGGCCTTATTCGACCTTGAACTTGCCGTCAACGACCTTGGTCATCACGCCCGTCTCCAGGGTGTAGCCCCAGTGGTCGGTGGGCGTCCAGTTCATCACGCCATGCGCAAACACGGTGCGGCCCATGGTCTCCAGGGTGTCACGCACAGCGGCACGGAACTCGGCTGTGCCCGGCTTGGCTTTTTTCAGGGCCAGCGGAATTGCTTTTTCGACGGTCAACTGGAAATCATAGGAGTGGCCGGCGAACTGGTTGCGTGAATTGGCACCAAACTCTTTTTCGAACTTCTGAACGAAATCCAGAGCCAATTTCTTGGACGGGTGATTCTCTGGCAACTGGTCGCCCAGCAGTGCCGGTCCCGAAACCACAAACGTACCCTCAACGGATTTTCCGCCCACGCGGGCTAAGTCAGGGGTGGCAGCCGCGTGCGTCTGGTAGACCTTGCCCTTGTAGCCGCGATCGACCAAACCCATTTGCGGCATGGCTGCGCCCGAACCCGAAGCCACCACCAACATCGCATCCGGGTTGGCAGCGGTCAGTTTGAGGGCCTGTGGCGTCACGCTGGTATCCGTGCGCGCAAAACGCTCAGTGCCGACCAGCTTGATTCCGGCTTTGTCCAGCATCGGGCCCACAGCGTCGAGCCATTGCTGTCCGTAGGCGTCGGTGTAACCCAGGAAACCTACTGTTTTGACGCCATTCTTTTTCATGTGCTCGACCACGGCGTGGCCCATCACCGTGTTGGACTGGGGCAGGCGAAACAACCACTTGTCCTTGCCCGGAGGCACGCCCACGGGGGAGCCTGCGATCTGCACGGTGCCGGCTTCGGCAGCGATGTCGGTCATGGCGGCAGCCACGGCGGTGATACACGAGCCAAAAATCAGGTCAACCTTGTCTTCGGTCACGAAGCGCCGCGCATTGGCTGCACCTTTGCCGGGGTCGGTCGCATCGTCCAGGATGATCAGCTGCACCTTTTCACCGCCCAAGGTCTTGGGAAAAAGTTGCAACTGTTTTTGCATGGGGATGCCCAGCCCCGAGCCAGGGCCGGTCAGCGCCAGGCTCACGCCGATCTTGATGTCTGCCAGTGCAGCGGTGCTGGACACGGCGGTGATGGCCAAAGCCAGTAGGGTTTTTTTAAGTTTCATGTTTGTCTCCTGATGAAGGTTGGTTTGAAAAAATACCGGGGGAACACTGAGGGAACACTGAGGGCAAGACGGATTTAACTACACAAGGTTTTGATGTCTTCAGGCACGGCAATGGCCTTGATGCGGTCGGGGTCTTCGGGGTGTTTGATGCAAAAGGCACGCACCTCGGTGCCCTCACACAGCACCACATCGCCACGCATGACGACATGCTTGTGCACGATCACTTTTTCGCGCCACTCCTGTACGCTGGTGTGCACCTGAATGGTTTCGCCATAAGTGGCGGGGCGAATGAACTTGGTGTTGATCTCCAGCAGCGGCGTGCCGATGATGCCGCGCGTCTTGACCAGCTCGCGCCAGGGCGGCACGCCGCACTTGACGAAAAAGTTCAGGGAAGAAGCGTCCATCCACTTGGAAAAATTCGGAAAGAAAACGATGCCGGCCGGGTCGCAATCCCCGAACATCACCTGCACTTCGTAGACAACGGTTTTAGTCATGTTTTGGTTTGGCAGTTTTCGTTATCGCGAACGACCTTATTTCCGTCATCGCGAGCGGAGCGCGGCGATCCATGAGGGATGGCCTGCCGCGCTGGGCTCGCAGTGACGATCTGTTGGGTTGCGTCATCGTGGTGCCATGCGCAGGGCACCGTCGAGGCGAATCACTTCGCCGTTGAGGTGGTCGTTGTGCACGATGTGTACCGCCAATTCGGCAAATTCACTGGGCTTTCCCAGGCGTGCCGGGAAAGGAATGCTCGCCGCCAGGGACTGCTGCACCGGCTCAGGCAGGGTCTGCATCAAAGGCGTTTTGAACAGACCGGGGGCAATGGTGCAGACCCGGATGCCGTGCTGCGCCAGATCGCGCGCCATCGGCAGCGTCATACCGACCACGCCAGCTTTGGAGGCGCTGTAGGCTTGTTGCCCCACCTGACCATCGAAGGCGGCCACCGAGGCGGTGAACACCATCACGCCGCGGGCACCGTCTTCCATGGGTTCGAGCTTGGCGCAGGCGGCGGCAAACAAGCGCGCTGCGTTGTAGGTATCGATCAGGTTGACGTTGATCACCTTGGCAAAGTCTTCCAGTGGGGCGGCGTTGCCGTCTTTGCCTACCACGCGCTTGGCCGAGCCAATGCCGGCGATCTGCATGAGGATTCGGGCCGGACCGTGGGCAGCCGCTGCGGTGGCGATGGCCTGGGCCATGCTGTCGGCGTCGCTCACGTTGCAGGCCACAGCCATACCGCCGATGTCATTGGCCACGCGCTGAGCGTTGTCCATGTTGAGGTCGAGTACGGCGACCTTGGCGCCCAGGCGTGCCAACTCGCGCGCCGTGGCTTCGCCCAGGCCCGAGCCACCACCGGTGACCAATGCGGCTTGTCCTTGGATGTTCATGTCAATACCTTTCTTCAATAGTGTCGAGCCGGTGGCTCCGAGGGGTCATGGACTGCCACGCTGCGTTCGCAGTAACGATGCTTTTGTCATGCGCGCATTGCCGCACCTGGCGCAACGGTGCTTGCGGGATCATGCAGCGATCGCTTCTGGGTTTTCGATCAACAGCGCGATGCCTTGGCCGCCGCCCACGCAGGCACTGGAAATACCGTAACGCAATCCTGAACGCTTGAGTTCGCGGGCCAGCGTGATGGTCAGGCGCACGCCGGTGGCGGCCAGCGGATGACCCAGGGCAATCGCGCCGCCGTTGACGTTGAGCTTGGCTAAATCGAGGCCCAGCTCGCGGCCAACGGCCAGGGTTTGCGCGCCCTGCGCTTCGTTGATTTCAAAGCGGCCGATGTCGGAGAGCTTCAGGCCCGTGCGCTCGAGCAGCAGACGAATCGCCGGCGCCGGGCCGATGCCCATGATCTCGGGCGGCACACCCACAGCCGCCGCTGCGACCACGCGGGCCAAGGGCTTTTTGCCATGCGCTTTGGCGTAAACCCCCGACGTGACCACGCAAGCGGCAGCGGCGTCGACCAGCGCCGAGCTGTTGCCACCGGTTTGCACGCCGCCTTCGTAAACAGACTTGAGCTTGGCCAGAACGTTCGGTGGGGAAATGCGGGGGTGCGTGTCGGCACTGATTTCGGTGACCTTGCCTTGCAGTTTGATGCCGCGGGCCTTGTAGCCTTCGAGCTCAAACTTTTCAGTGATCACCGGCACGATCTCGCCGGCCAGAAAGCCCGACGCCTGCGCCGCCACGGCTTTGGCAAACGAGTCTGAGGCGAACTGGTCCACCTCTTCGCGGGTGATGTTGTATTTTTTGGCCAGGTTCTCGGCGGTCTGGATCATGTTGATGCCTGCGGCCGGGTCTTTCAGGGCTTCCCACATGAAGTCCTTGAAGCCCACGGGCGCGCCCAGCTTGAAGCCAGTGC
>CAIMVC010000211.1 GCA_903844825.1 uncultured Burkholderiales bacterium
AGCTCGATACGCTCGGGGCGTTTGATGCGGCCCAGATGCTGCAGGCAGTGCGCGCGCACGCGCTCGAGCAGGCTGGCCGGGCTGTTGGCGGATTCGGGCACGATGAAGGCGACCGGTCGCTCGCCAAAGTCTTCATCGGGCATGCCGACTACCGCGCAGTCGTGTACGCCGGGCACCTGGCGGATGACTTGTTCGATCTCTTGCGGGTAGACGTTGACGCCACCGGAGATGATCATGTCATCCATCCGGTCGCTCAGGTACACATAGCCTTGCGCATCCACATAGCCCAGGTCGCCCAGGGTTTGCCAGCCGCGTGCATGGTTACGGGCGGCGGTCTTGTCTGCTGCCTTGTAATAGCTGAACGGCGCAATGCCCGAAAAGTAGAGCATGCCGACCTCCCCGACGGGCAGCTCGACATCCGATTCCGGACCGCTGACCACATGCAGCTGGCCCTTGACCACGCGTCCGACCGAGCCGGGGTGGCGCATGGCTTCGTGCGAGTCGAGCAGGCTCAGGCCGACCCCTTCGCTGCCCGAGTAGTACTCGAGCAGGATCGGTCCCCACCAGTCGATCATGGCCTGTTTTAGCTCGGCGGTGCAGGGCGCTGCGCCGTGGATGGCGCACTGGTGCGCGCTTGTCTTGAAGGCCGCCCGGCGCGCGGCCGGCAGCCGCATCAGTCGCTGGAACATCGCGGGCACCCACTGGCTGTGGGTGATCTGCTGGCTGTCGATCAGCTGCAGCGCCTGCTCGGCGTCAAAGCGCTGCATCACATGCACCTGACCGCCGCCGGCCGTAACCGCCAGCGCAAAGCGCAGCGCCGCTGCGTGGTACAGCGGCTGGGTCGACAGGTAACGCACGTGGGTACCGCCAACGCCGAACAGGGCGATCAGGTCAGCCGCAAAGGAGGGGGTACCGCGCGATTGCGCCGGCGGCAGCGGACGGATCACGCCTTTGGGCGTGCCGGTGGTGCCCGAGGTGTACATCATGAGCGCGCCGGGCGACTCGTCTTCGATGGCTTGGGGCGAGGCCTGGGCCAGCAGGGGCGCCAATTCTTCGCAACCCTCGAGTGCCCCACCCAGCGAAAAAAAGCGCGTGGCCGGGTCATCGAAGCCTTGCGCGAGTTCGATGCCGACCGCTCCCATGCCGGTGTCGATCAGCACCACCCGGGCGTCGCAGTCTTTCACCAGGTAAGCCAGCTCGGTGCGCGTCAGCGCAGTCGACATGGGCGTGATGTACAGGCCGGCGCGCCAGGCGCCCCAGACGGCCGCGAGCAGCTCGGGCCGGTTGCCGATCAGGAGGGCGATGTGATCGCCGCGCACCAGGCCGAGTGCACGAAATACCTGCGCCATCCGGTTCGACAGCCCTTCGAGCTCAGAGTAGGTCAGGCGCTGATCGCCGCAGGCCACAGCCAGTTGCTCTGGCGTGCTGTGGGCATGCAGCCGCAGATCCCAGACCGTGACCCCGGCGTCGGGTGCGGCGCTGTCGGGTGTCATCAGCCGGTGCTGCGCTGGGCTTTTTCCTGCTCCGCGCGACCGCGCACCAGCGACTTGGCCTCAGCCCAGTCCTCGCTGGTGAGCTTGCCGAGTTCGGCAAAGGTGCTGGGAGCGGCCAGGTGGTGACCCCCGTCGATGGCGATGTTGGCGCCGGTGATGTAGTCGCAGCCGTCGGACTGCAGGAAGGTCAGCAGGTTGCACAACTCGGGCATCTTGCCGTAGCGTCCCAGGGGCACCTGCTCGGGCGATGCGGCGCCGACATTGGCTTTTGGAATCGGGGCCAGCTTTTCCCAGGCACCTTCGGTAGGGAAGGGGCCAGGTGCTACTGCGTTGACACGGATGTTGTGCTTGCCCCACTCCACCGCCAGCGACATCGTCATGGCATGCACGGCGCTTTTGGCCATGGCCGAAGGCAGCACATAGGCCGAGCCGGTCCAGACCCAGGTCACCAGCATGCTGACCACCGAGCCTGGCAGCCCTTGTGCAATCCAGCGTCGGCCACAGGCGAGCGTGGCGTACAGCGCGCCGTCCATCACGGTAGAACGTACGGCGGCAAAGCCGCGTGGGCTGATGTCGACCGATGGCGAGATAAAGTTCGCAGCCGCGTTGTTGACCAGGCCGGTCAGAGGGCCGTCGGCCCAGATCTGCTCGACCATGGCGTCGATTTGTTCGGCCTCGCGCACATCACAGATAAAGGCCTTGGCGGTGCCGCCATGCGCTGCCGATTGCTGCAGCTCGGCGATGGCGTTATCCAGCACGTTCTGGCGTCGGCCGCAAATGTAGACCGCCGCGCCGCGGGCGATGAAACTGCGTGCCAGCTCTTTGCCCAGGCCTGTTCCACCCCCTGTGATCAGGATGCGTTTGCCGGCCAGGACATCGTCACGGAAAATGGAAGGGGCGATGGACATGGTGTTTCCTTGAGGTCAGTCGTGCGCCAGCTCAAGCGCTGCTCTTGCGGTAGTCGGCAATCATCTGCCGGCTGATGATGTGCTTCATCACCTCGATCGAGCCGCCGGCGATTTTGACGATGCGGGCGTCGGCATAAGCGCGTGCAATCGGGTACTCCCACATATAGCCCCAGCCGCCAAACAGCTGCAGGCACTCGTCAACGACTTTGCAGTGGGTGTTGCTCAGCCACATCTTGGCCATGGCGGCGTCGACCGCGTCGAGTTTGTCGTCTAAAAAGAGCTTGATGCACTGGTCGGTGAAGGTGCGCCCGACCACGGCTTCCGTCTTGAGCTCGGCCAGCTTGAACTGGGTATTTTGAAAGTCTGCAATGGTCTGGTTGAAAGCCTTGCGCTCGGCCGTGTAGGCCAGGGTGTAGTCCACCACGGTCTCGCAGACGGTGGCCGAGCGGATGGCCTGGGCCAGGCGTTCTTGTGCGAGCTTGGTCATCATCAGCGCAAAGCCCTGGCCTTCTTCGCCCAGCATGGCCGTGGCGGGGACACGCACTTCGTCAAAGAAAAGCTCCGAGGTGTCCTGCCCCTTCATGCCGAGTTTGCGCAGATTCTTGCCGCGGCGAAAGCCCGGCAGACTGGTGTCCACCAAAAACAGCGTCACGCCCTTGGCACCCGCGCTGGCATCGGTTTTGGTGGCGAGCACGATCAAGTCGCACATCTGGCCGTTGGAGATGAACACCTTCTGTCCCGAGATGACGAAGTCGTCACCGTCGCGCACAGCCTTGGTCCGGATGGCTTTGAGGTCAGAGCCGGCGTGCGGCTCGGTCATGCCCAGCGAGCCGATCGCCTCGCCGGTCACCATCTTGGGCAGCCACTGGCGTTTTTGCGCTTCGGTGCCGAAAGATTTCAGGTAAGTGGCCACGAGGTCGCAGTGAATCAAAAAGCCCGGGCCGCTGAAGCCCGAGCGCGCCATCTCCTCGAAGACCACCACGTCAAACAAATAGTCCAGGCCCAGACCGCCGTATTCTTCTGGCACGGTGCAGCACAGCATGCCGGCAGCGCCGGCCTTGAGCCAGAGCTCGCGCGGCACGATGCCTTGCTCTTCCCACGTGGCGTGGTAGGGCGCGATTTCCTTGTCGATGAATTTGCGCACGGTGTCCCGAAAGGCGTCGTGCTCGGCGTTGAACAGGTCTCGTTTGATCATGGCGTGTCTCTGGTTGGCGTGCTGCCGAGCGGCTCAGTAGGACTTGGGCAAGTCCAGCACTTTTTCGGCGATGAATGACAAGATGAGTTGCTCGGTGATGGGGGCGATGCGTGTCACGGTGACTTCGCGCAGCAGCCGCTCCACGTGGTATTCCTTGGCGTAGCCAAAGCCGCCGTGTGTCAGCACCGACTGCAGGCAGGCTTCAAAGCCGGCACGCGCGCCCAGGAACTTGGCCGTATTGGCCTCGGCGCCGCAGGGCTGGTGGTTGTCGTAGAGCCAGGCCCCCTTCATGACCATGGCCCAGGACGCTTCGAGCTCCATCCAGCGTTCGGCCAGCGGGTGCTGAATACCCTGGTTCTGGCCAATCGGGCGGCCAAAAACCACGCGTTCGCGCGCGTACTTCGTGCCGCGGCGCAGCGCGTCCTGGCCGATGGCGATGGCTTCGGCGCCCACCAGCAGGCGCTCCGGGTTCAGGCTGTGCAAAATGTAGGAAAACCCTTTGCCTTCTTCGCCGATGCGGTCTTCGTCGGGAATGAACAGGCCGTCGATGAAGATGGCGTTCGAGTCCACCGCCTTGCGCCCCATCTTGGGGATCTTGCGCACTTCAATCTTGCTGCGGTCCAGGTCGGTGTAGAAGATGGTGATGCCGTCGGTGGGTCGCTTGCAGTCTTCGAGCTTGGTGGTGCGCGTCAGCAGCATGATCTTGTTGGCCACTTGTGCGGTCGAGGTCCAGACCTTTTGGCCGCGCACGATGTAGCCACCCGGCACCTTCTCGGCGAAGGTTTTGATGGCCGTGGTGTTCAGGCCCGCGTCGGGCTCGGTGAAGCCAAAGCAGCACTGGTCCTTGCCTTCAATCAGGGGCGGCACCCAGCGCTGGCGCTGGGCGTCAGTGCCGAACACGACGATTGGGTGCGGGCCAAACAAATTGATGTGCACGCAGGAGGCCGCCGCCATGCCGCCGCCGTGGCTGGCCACTTCGTGCATCATGATGCAGGCCTCGGTCACGCCCAGGCCCGAGCCGCCGTATTCGGTGGGCATGGTGATGCCCAGCCAGCCGGCTTCGGCCATGGCACGGTGGAATTCGCGCGGAAATTCGCCGTCGTCGTCGCGCTCTAGCCAGTAGTCGTCGTCGAAGCTGCGCACGACAGCGCGCACGCCTTCACGGATGGCTCGGTGGTCTTCGCTGATGGAAAAGTCCATGGGGTATTGGCTCCGTCGGTGTTCAATCGGGTGGCAGGCCCAGCGTGCGGCGGGCCTGTTTGAGGTGGGGCATGTCGACCATCATGCCGTCGATGCCTAGCGTACCGGCGCCGGGGTTGGCGGCGAAGGCATCGACCACGCGTTGCGCATGGGCGAGCTCTTCGGCGCTCGGGCTGAAGGCTTCGTTGATGGTGTGGACTTGATCGGGGTGTATTGCGATGCGGCCGCTGTAGCCACGCCGGCGCGCATTGCGGCAGGCGCGCAGCAGGCCTTCAGTGTCACGAAAGTCGGCATACAAGGTGTCGATGGCAACCACGCCGGTGCTGGCGGCCGCCACCAGGCACATGGCGCCTGCCCATGCATACAGCGGCGCGTATTGGCCATCTTCATCCCGGTTGCTGACCGCGCCAATGGCGGCTGACAAGTCTTCGGCGCCCCAGGTGATGCCAGCGAGTCGGGCGACGGGTGCGTTAAAGCTTTGCATGTTCAGCATGGCCTGCGCTGTCTCGGTGGCCACGGGAACGATGGTCACGCTGCCAGGCGCCATGCCCTGGCGGGCTTCGAGCGCATCCAGGTAGTAGCCAGTGCGGCGCACGCAATCGGCACTCAGCGTTTTGGGTAGCACGATGCCGGCCAGACCCGGTTGCACCACGGCGGCGAGGTCATCCAGGGCCAGACCCGAGTCGAGCGGGTTGATGCGCACAAAAATGGCCGCAGCGCTTTGCCGGCCCGGGCCGGCAATAAAGGCAGCGGCCATCTGGCGGGCCAGCACCTTGTTGGTTGGAGCGACCGAGTCTTCGAGGTCCACGATCAGTGCATCGGCACCGCTGGTCAGGCCTTTGGTCATCTTGCGCTCGCTGTCGGCGGGCACAAAAAGCATGGAGCGCAAACGCATCAGGCGGCCTTTTTGAGCATCAGGGCCTGGCGCGTGCAGCGCACGACCTCTTCACCGCGCTGGTTAAAGCCTTGGTGCAAGAACGTCACGATGCCGGCGTTCGGCCTTGACTTGCTTTCGCGTTTGCCAAGCACGGTGGTTTGCGAGCGCAGCGTGTCGCCGGCAAACACCGGAAAGGCAAAGCTCACGTCGGTCATGCCCAGATTGGCGACGGTGGTGCCCAGCGTGGTGTCTTGCACCGACAAGCCGATGATCAGCCCCAGTGTGAAGATGCTGTTCATCAGCGGCTTGCCAAATTCAGTGCCTTTGCAGTACTCGGCGTCGATATGGATGGCCGCCGGGTTGCAGGTGGCGTTGCTGAACCACATGTTGTCCGATTCGAGCACCGTGCGCCGGATTTCATGCTGAAATACTCGTTCGAGCTCAAACTCTTCGAACCACAATCCTGCCATGACATCGCTCCTTGGATCTGTCTTCGTCTCCGACGCGCGAAAGCACATCGTACACGTGCTTACTTTATCACAGTGATAGAATTTTTCGGTCGGTAGAAACCACTACATGAGGTTAATGATGCGCCCACCCGTGAACCGCCAGGTCCTGCTCGCAAGACGCCCCGAGGGCATTCCTCAGGCCAGTGATTTCACAATCGTGGAGACGGCCGTCCCGATCCCCGGTCCAGCTCAGGTGCGGGTGCGCAATGTCTTTTTGTCGGTCGAGCCGGCGATGCGTGGCTGGGTCAGTGCGGTGGCCAACTACTCCGAACCGGTGGCCCTGGGCGCGGTGATGCGCTCTTTTACCGCAGGCGTGATTGACGCGTCAAACCACCCCGACTTCCCCGTTGGCACGCAGGTGACAGGCCTTTTTGGCTGGCAGGACTATGCGGTGGTGGAGGTCACCGCCATCGAGCAGGTGATCGAGGCGCAGGACCTGCCGATCTCCACCGCGCTTGGCGTGTTGGGCATCAATGGCGTGACTGCGCATTACGGCCTGCTTGAAATTGGCAAGCCACGTGCCGGTCAAACCGTGGTGGTGTCGACCGCCGCGGGTTCGGTCGGCTCTTGCGTGGGCCAGATCGCCAAGCTCAAGGGCTGCCGCACGGTGGGTATTGCGGGGGGCCAAAACAAGGTGCAGCAGTGTCTGGACAGCTTCGGCTTTGATGCCGCCGTCGATTACAAGTCGCCGGAGTTTGCCGCGCAGATCGCTGCGGCCTGTGCCGGCGGCGTTGACGTGTATTTCGACAACACGTCGGGCGCTATCAGCGACGAGGTGATGAAGCACCTGAATGTGGGCGCGCGTGTCATCATTTGCGGCACCGCGTCGGTGGCGAGCTGGAACCCTACGCCCATGGGGCCGCGGGTGGAGCGGCAGTTGCTGGTCAAGCGTGCCCTGATGCAGGGCTTTGTGATTTTTGACCATGCCGACCATTACCAACTCGCACGACGCGAGCTTGGGCAATGGGTTCGCGCTGGCCAGATCCATTACGTGGAGGACGTGTTGGACGGCATCGAGTCGGCGCCCGACGCGATTGCGGGTCTGTACCGCGGCGAGAACCAGGGTAAGCGCTTGATCAGGCTTTGAACTGGCGGCTCGCCTCAGCCTGGGCTGCGCGGGCGAGTCGGCATGCCCGGCAACTGCAGGAGCCCGTCCGATTCGGTGTCAGGCAGCAGCGGGCCGCGCCTGAAGACGCCGCTGGCGCGCACCACCACCGTGCCATTGCAGCTGATCAGGCCCTGCGAAAAAATCAGCTTGCGGGTGACCTTCAGGATATCGGCCTGGCCCTGAACCCATTGGCCCAAAGGCGCGCTGGCCATGAAGTCGGTTTGCAAACTGATGGTGGGCAGGAACTGACGCTCAATGTCGGTCTGGTATTGCGCCGCCAACGACAGCATGATGTCGGCAAACAGGCTAAGCATGCCGCCATGACACGCTTTGCCAGGGTTGATGCGCCGCTCGGTGACCACAAAGCCCAGTTGCAGATGTGCCTCATGCCAGCGCGCATAAAACGGTCCGTTGTAGCTGGCGAAGTCGCCGCCAACGTTGACAGGTAAAAAGCCGTCGGGAACAGATTCGATGTTCATAGTTTTTGGCGGATGTCAGCCCAGGCTTGCTCCAGCGCGGGTTGATGTTCGGCGGCGGCAATGCCGATCAGGGCTTGAGCCCGCGCCTCGGGCGACAGGTGCCGTATCTCTGCCACGCCGTTTTCGGTGACCACGGTATCGACCAGGTAGCGCGGCAGGGTGCAGACCGCATCATGGCCCAGCGTCGGCACGATGCGTGACACCGCACCTTTGCGCGCCGTGGCCGGCAGGCAGATCAGCAAGCGGCCGTTGGGCGCTGACAGCGCGCCACGTGCGAAGGCGGGCAGGCCACCGGCACCTGCTTGCATGAGGCCGCTGCTGCGTTCAGCGTTGACCTGGCCGAGCAGGTCAACTTCAATGGCGCTGTTGATCGCCACCAGACCATCCATGCGCGAGAGCGCGTTCACGTCGTGGGTCTGGCTCACGTCGGTCAGCCACAGCTGGGGCAGCTCGCGCACAAAGTTGCGAAACGCGGCGTCACCGAGCACCACGCCGGTGGTGATGCGGGCGTCTCGGTCCATGGCGCCGGCTTCCCACAAGGTCTGCAGGGCCGAAGACACCAGGCCGCCGTGGAACTTCAGCCGGCGGTGGTTTTTCAGCGCGCCGGCCAGGCCCAACGGGACCGAGCCAATGCCGAACTGCAGCGTGTTGCCATCGTGCACCAGCGGGGCCACCCAGGTGCCGATACGGCGTTCCACCTCGCCAGCCGGCGGATCCTTGAAGTCGAGCAGGGCTTGCTCGGAGACGACGCTGGCGTCGAGCTCGCTGAGGTGGACCCGAAAGCTGCTGGCCAGCCGCGGCAGCAAGGGGTTGATGTGGGCCACACGGCGCCGGGCGCGGGCCCACGCCAGCGGCATGAAATCGCAGGCCAGACCGGGGGCGCACCAGCCGTCGGCATCGGGCGCGGAAATCTGCGCAATGGCCAGGTCCATGGCCGGGCCGCGCCGCAGATGTTCGACGATGCCGGGGTAGTCCAAGCTGTAGAGTTCGGCGCGCCCCTGGCGCAGGCCGGCACGCAAGGCTGGCGTCATGAAATAGCTGCTCTGCCGCGCCTCGGGATGAAGCCCCAGATAGTCCATGCGGTCAATGCCCGGGAACTGGATGGCCCGAAAATCGACGCCGCGCGCGCGCTCGGGGTGAGCGGCGAGCTCTTGATTGAGCACGGCCGATTCGTTGCTCATGCCCGCCACAAAGACGCGCATATTGGGGGCCAGCATGGCGCTGAGGTCTGGCGCCATGGCTTAGCGCGTCGGTCGAATCCGAGCCATGCCCGTGACCAGCGCCTGTCCCTGATCGTTGCTGGCCTGAAGGCGGTAGTGACCCAGACCGCCTTCGACCTTGTCCAGCGTGGCCGTCAGGCTCAGGGTCTGACCGCGTTGAGCCACACCGGTAAAGCGGGTGTGCAGATGGGCCACCGAGCCGGCGCCAAACTGCTGAGTCAACAGCCGGCCAAAGTAGGCCATGCTGAGCATGCCGTGCACCACCGGGCGCTCGAACCCTGCGGCGTGTGCCACTTCGTGGTCCAGGTGCAGGGGGTTGTGGTCGCCCGAGGCCGCCGCGTACAACGACAAATCAACGGCGCTCACCGGGCCGCAGGCGAGCGTGAGTGAGGCGGGAAATTCGGGTGTGGTCGTGGATATTGACATAGACATCAGGCGCCCACGGTGTTGCGCACCAGAACGACCTGGCGGCTGCTGGCTGCGGTGGCCCCGGCCACCCGGTAAAAGCTGTCAATCACGATGAAGGTCAAGGCGCCTTCTTTCTTGTCGTAGATGTCCATGATCTGGCGCCAGACCTCCACGGTGTCGCCCACGTAGACAGGCGTTTGGTGGGTAAAGCTCTGCTCGGCATGCAGCACGTTCTTGATCGCAACTTTCAGGTGCTTGAGCAAGTCGGCGGTGCTGCGGTGCTCACCCTCGACGGCCTTCAAATAGGTAGGCGGCACCGGGCAGGCGCGGTGGCCGGCCTCCTGCGCTGCGGCCAGGTCGGTGTAGACCGGATCGGTCTCGCCGATGGCCTTGCAAAAGAGCTTGACGCGCCAGCCATCAATCGCCGCCTCGGTGGGGTCGGTGGTGTAGCCGATGTGGCTGCGCAGGGTCATTCGCAGGCCTCGGCCAGACGGCTGCTGACGCGGCTCCATGCGGCCTGGGCCGGGTCCGACAGCGCGCCCGCTTGCGTGGCCTGCTCGTCCCAGAACCATGACAGCGGGCCACCCGTCCAGCCGGGTGACACACCGGCCAGGCAAGCGGCCACGTCCATGAAGCTGATCTCGCTCGCGTCATGTTGGTCGGCCCATTGCAGGGCAGCAGCCGCTTGCTCAGGCAGGGCCAGACCTTGCAGCGCCTGCAACTGGCTGGTGTTGCTGTCAGAGGGCCAGGGCAGGGTCCACAGGCTACCAGCCAAGGCCGCCACGGCCTGTACCGCCGCGGCCTTGGCGGGACCCACGATTTCCATCACGCGGCCATAAGGGCCGCTGGCGGCCAGCACGGCAGCGGTTTCGCCGTCCTGGGTGCTGGTGTGGTCGCTCATGCCCTGCAGCCGAACGCGGTGCGTCCCGCCTTGGTTGTCGAGCAGTGCGATATGGTCAGTGGGCAGTTCTGGGGCGGGGCTGGTCTCGATCTTGATTTTGGCGAGGGCATCGGCCCAGGGCTTTTGCGCATCGCTCAGCGGCCCTACCAAAACCTGGCTGATCTTCATGCCGGCGGGTGGTGCCAGTTCGCGTTCGGCCCGCACTTTGCCGAGGAACAGGGTCCGCACCATGCGACCCGCCACCGGGCTGAACATCAGGCGCAGGAACTCGTTCATCTCGGTGGTGGTCGCCTCAGCCAGCGGCTGGTGAGCGCCTTTGAGCACGCTGTCGATGATGGCGCTGAAGGCCGGGTACAAGCGCAAGTCGTCTGGCGACACGCCAAACCGCGCCGCCTGCTGCTGCGCAATCGCGGGGCTGTAAGCGGGGCTGTCTGACAGATCAAGCCGGGGGAATTTATCGCCCGGGCGGTAGGGCTGGCCGACCAGGCTGCGGGCAAGGGCGCGCGCGGTGTCAAGCAAGTCGGCGGCGGGGACGGCCTGAGCGAAGAGGCCACTGTGCACCGCTTCTTGTGGTGATAGTGAGCGGCCCGTGAGCAGCAACTGCATGCCCATCTCATAGCCCACCATGCGCGGCAGGCGCTGCGTGCCGCCGGCACCGGGCAACAGGCCCCATCGGATTTCGGGCAGACCCAGTTGAATGCGCTTGTCGTCACTGACCACACGGGCCCGGCAGGCCAGGGTGAGCTCAAGTCCACCGCCGAGCGCCAGGCCATTGGCTGCAGCCACCCAGGGCTTGGCCGAAGCCTCCAGTCGCACGAACTGGCGGCCCAGGCGGCCACACTGCTCAAACATGCGGGCGTGGGTAGCGCTGCGTGCTTCGGTGCAAAAGCCGCGCACCATGACGAGGTCGGCGCCGGCCAGAAAAGTTGACTTGCCCGAGGTCAGCACGACCGCTTTGACGGCATCGTCGCGCTCGACCCGGTCCATCAAGGCGTCGAGCGCGTCCATCAGGGCGAATGAAAACACGTTCATCGTCCGGTCGGTCATGTCGATCGAGGCGAGCAACAGGCCGTCGGCTTCGAGCGTGCAGGTGATCAATTCGGGCAAGGCTTTCTCCTGGTGAACAAGCCAAAAGGTGGGCGTTGCCACCTCAAGGTTGTCAGCTGTACTTTTTGAAGTCGGGCTTGCGCTTTTCGTTGAAGGCGCGCACGCCTTCTTTCGACTCTTCGCTCTGGTAGTAGCCTTTGACGGCGGCCACGCCCATGAAGCTGATGCCGCGGATGTTTTCGCTGTCGGCATTGAAAGAGCGCTTGGCAATGGCCAGAGCTGTCGGGCTCATGGCGTTGATGCCTTCGGCCCAGGTCTCGCATTCCGCATCGAGTTGCTCGTGCGGCACGACCTTGTTGGCCAGACCCCAGTCGAGTGCTTCTTGCGCCGACACGCGGCGGCAGGTGAACCACATTTCACGGGCGCGTTTTTCTCCCACCACACGGGCCAGGTAGGCGGTGCCAAAGCCGGGATCGACCGAGCCGACTTTGGGGCCGACCTGGCCGAACTGGGCTTTTTCGGAGGCAATGGTCAGATCGCAAATGGTGGCAAAGACGTTGCCGCCACCAATGGCAAAGCCTTGCACCCGGGCGATCACCACCTTGCGGCAGTCGCGGATGGCGCTTTGCAGTTCCTCGATAGGCAGGCCGACCATGCCGCGCGGACCGTACAAGCCGTCTTCCGACAAGTGGACTTTTTGATCGCCACCGGTGCAAAACGCTTTTTCGCCGGCGCCTGTGAAGATCACGGTATTGACCGAGCGTTCCTCGTCCGCGCGGCGAAAGGCCAGGATCAGCTCTTCAACGGTCTGGTTGCGAAAGGCGTTGAAAACTTCGGGGCGGTTGATGGTGATGCGCACCGCGTTGTCACCGACGACGTATGTGATGTCTTTGTATTCGGACATGGTTTTCCTGAGGGTAGGTATGAAAGAAAAAATTAGCCGTGCATGCTCAGGCCGCCCGAGACGCTGATGGTCTGGCCGGTCATGAAGGCGGCGTCGTCGCTGGCCAGAAAAGCCACCAGGCCGGGGTAGTCGTCAGGCTGGCCGATACGGCCCAGCGGCACACCGCGCACCATGGCGTCGCGGATTTTTTGACCCTGTTCGCCGGTGCCAACGAAGGCGTCCATGGCAGGTGTGTCTGTCGGGCCTGGGCAGACGGTGTTGATGGTGATGTTGTTACGGGCCACTTCACGGGCCAGTGCCTTGCCAAAGGCGATGGTCGCGCCCTTGCAACCCGAGTAAACCACTTCGCCCGAGGAGCCCACGCGGCCTGCGTCAGAGGCGATGTTGATGATGCGCCCGGCCTTGCGCGCCGACATGCCCTGACCGACGGCGTGGGTCATGTGCAGCGGGCCGAAGTAGTTGATGGCGACGACTTTTTTCCAGAAGGCTTCGTCGGTTTTGAGGAAGGGCATGGGCGTGTCCCAGCCGGCGTTGTTCACCAAAATATCGCAGCCGCTGCCAATGTCCTGCTCGAACTGCGCAACGCTGGCGACCACGGCGCTGTAGTCGGTGATGTCGCAGGTGACGGCTACAGCCCTGCCGCCTGCGGCCTTAATGGCCGTGACGGTTTCGCTGGCGGCGTCGCCACGGATGTCAAACACCCCAACGCTCACGCCCTCTGACGCCAGCCGCAGGGCGATGGCCTTGCCAATGCCGCTACCGGCGCCTGTGACGATGGCAATTTTGCCTTTGAGTCCTCGCATCACTGTCTCCTGATAAATGCTGTTTGAAATGGATAAAGAGTCTGAAAAAGCGTCTGAAAAATAATCTGAAGAGAACCGAAGGGAAGTCTAAGCAAGGTCTATAGAAGTTCTAAGAAAAGGCTGAAGAAAGTCTGTCAAGAGTCTAAAAAGGTCCGGGCAAACGTCGAAATTCTCAGGCCCCGTAACGTCCCACGATGGACACCGAACACACGTTCTGGTGCGGGTGCCCGCCCAGGTTTTGCGCCAGACCCAGATCGACCCGGGGCAGTTGCCGCTCGCCTGCGCGGCCCAGAATCTGCTGGTAAATCTCGTACACCATGCGCAGGCCGGAGGCCCCGATCGGATGGCCAAAGCACTTGAGGCCGCCGTCAACCTGCACCGGCAACTGCCCTTGGCGGTCAAACACGCCATCCATGATGTCGTAGACCATGCGGCCCGGCTGGCTAAAGCCCAGATCTTCCATCAGCACGGCTTCGGTGATGGAAAAGCAGTCATGCACCTCGGCCATGTGGATTTGCTGGCGGGGATCGCGCACGCCTGCGCTGGCATAGGCCATGGCGGCGGCACGCTGGGCGGTGGCGATGCTGGCGCCGTCCCAGCTTTGAAACGAGGCTTCTTCACCATTGCTCACCGACAGGTCAAGAGCCTTGATGCTGACGATCTCTGCGTCCGGCTTGAGGGCGCGAGCTAATTCTGGTGTGGTCAGAATGGCGCAGGCCGCCCCGTCGCTGACGCCGCAACAGTCGTACAAGCCCAGTGGCGCAGCGATCGTTGCGGCTTTGAGAACGTCTTCTTCGGTGATGCGGTTACGCAGGTGTGCCTTGGGGTTCAGTGCGCCGTTGTCGTGGCTCTTGACCGAGACATGGGCCATGGCGCGTTTGATGTCCTTGGGGTCAATGCCGTGCTTGGCAGCGTAGGCCGAGGCCAGTTGCGCGAAGGCCCCGGGCGCCGTGCTGTTGGGCAGCCACAGGTCGTTGTTGACGCCGCGCGTACGCACCGGCAGCCCGCCGTAGCCGGTGTCCTTGAGTTTTTCAACACCCAGTGCCAGCACAAAGTCGTAGGCGCCCGAGGCAATCGCGTAAGCCGCGCCGCGCAAGGCCTCGCTGCCGGTGGCGCAGGCGTTCTCGACGCGGGTGGCGGCGATGCCGGGCAGGCGCAGGGCCTGGGCCAGCGGGCCGGCCGTCTTGCCGACGTTGTTTTCTTCCAGGCACACGCCCAGCCAGGCGGCGCCGATTTGCGACTTCTCAATGCCCGCGTCGGCCAGGGCCTCGTTGAAGGCTTCGAGCATCAGGTCGTCCGGACCGGCGTCCCAGCGTTCACCAAAGCGCGAGCAACCCATGCTCAAGATGGCGACCTTGTCGCGAATGCCTGTGGCCATGACGGTTTCCTGATCAGTTGGAAGCGCGCACCGGAGTGGCTTTCCAGAAGTAGCGGCGAAAGCCCCGCTTGGCGTCGTATTCCTTGATGCGGTACACCATGCGCACCGGCAGGCCCGAGCGGAGTTCGTCCTGATCGGTGTCGGTGAACTCCATCAGCACCCGACCCCCGGCATCAAAGTCGATGTGGCCGAACTGAAAAGGCGGGTGCGGTGTGTAGCCCAAAAAGTCGCTGGTATGCGAGAGCACGTGTGCAGGCGCGTCGATCAGGCTGACCGGGTTTTGACTGTCCTGCGCGTTGCAGGCCGGGTTGACGCACAGGCGGCCACTGGGAAATTGCACCGTGCCGCAGCGCTGGCACTTGCCGCCCTCAAAGTGGGCGATGCGGCCATGGTCGCGCCAGGCGGCGGTGAGAGCCGTCTTGTTGTCCATCTCCGCGCGCATGCCCCACTCGAGCTCAATCTGGCCTGTGAAGGACAGGTATTTGAGGTACTGAGTCTCGGTTTTGCCCGCCGGCGGCTCCTGGCCCGGGCAGGGAACATCGGTCCGTCGGAGGATCAGAACATCGCAGCCGTTGCCAAAGGTGGTCAGCAAGATGAGCGCGCCGGGCTTGGCCTGGCGCAGCACGCTGTCGAGCATGGCCAGCGCTTGCGCCGGGCCCAGATCGCCCACGCTGTCGCCGTGTGTAGGGGCCACTGCGGTGGGCGCAATGCCCAGGCGCTTGGCCATGACCTCGTTTATTTTGGGCAGCACGGCCGGCATCACGAAGTGGTCGATCTGCGCGCCCGTGATGTGCTGAGTCTTGAGGCAGTTTGTGACCGCACCGGCCATGATTTTCATGTAGCCCTCTTCGCGCGTCCAGCGTTCTTCCCAGCCGTAGTCGTGGGCCTGGCCGGTCTGACGGAAGTGGTCGACGAAGTCGGCGTACTCGCTGTGGGCGCCCACCAGCGTGGCGATTACCGCACCCACGCCCACGGCTGCGGCTGCGGCGCCATCGCCCTGAATCATCTCGTGGGTGCTGGCCGGTTTCGGGCTGCGACGCTCGGCCGCTGCCACGACCTGAATGCCGAGGCCGGGCTGCCTGAGGGCCGCTATCAATTCAGTGCTGGCGGCGCGTGCGCTGGAGCCCACGTCGCGCACCACGGCGGTGGTGGGCAGCTTGAGCGCGGCGGCCACAATGCCCGCGTTGATGCGCTCTGCAAAAGGCAGCGAGGTCGAGGCCAGCGTCAGCGCGCTCAGGCCATCCAGCGCAGTGTGCAAATTGCGCGTGGCTTCGACCGCCATGGTCACGCTGTCTTCATCCCAATTGGCTATCGCACGCTGGCCTTTGGCGAGGTTTTTCAGGCCAGGGGCCATCCAGCGGTGCTGGGCGAAAATTTCGCTGCGTTCGAGCCGCAAGCGCGGCACATAGCGACTGGTAGCCAGCAATCCGTGCTCATTTTGCAGCGTCATTCGGTGCTCGTTTGGTGATATTGATTGCAGACTTTGATTCGACGCATGATACACTAGCGAACTACAATAGCAGACGACAGGGTCAATGCTTTTTGTTCAGGGTTTTCCCTCGGTGCAGGGGTTGCGCCTCCTTACTTTTAACCCGGATTCAGGGGGCGAGACGATGGCATCGCTGGCGCTTTTTGGCATCGGGTTTTTTGCATCTGGTTTTTTGCACACATGGCAGCGCAGTCTGCTTTAATGCGGTTTCGCCGGGCAGCACTTTTGAAGTGGTGACCCCCTTCAACCTTACCTTCGCAAGATCATGTTCAAGCAAGACAAAGTCATCATCAGCTGCGCTGTTACCGGCGCGATCCACACCCCGTCGATGTCGCCCTATCTGCCGGTGACGGCTGAGGAAATTGCGGAAGCGTCCATCGCCGCAGCGCAAGCTGGGGCGGCCATCATTCACCTGCATTCGCGCGACCCTGTCACCGGCAAGCCCGACCAGCGTCCCGAGGCCTTCACGCCGTTTCTCACAACCATCAAGGCCGAGAGCGACGCCATCGTCAACCTGACCACAGGCGGGTCGCCCTACATGACGGTGCAAGAGCGCATGATGCCGGCCAAAGTACTCAAGCCTGAGGTGGCGTCCATGAACATGGGCACCATGAACTTCGGTCTGTTTCCCATGCTCAAGCGCTTCAAGGAGTTCAAGCACGACTGGGAGCGGCCTTACCTGGAAGGCAGCAAGGACCTGATTTTTCGCAATACTTATGGCGACCTCGAGACCGTGCTGACCGAGCTGTCGGTCAATGAGACGCGCTACGAGTTCGAGTGCTATGACACGGCGCACCTTTATAACCTGGCGCACTTTGTCGAGCGTGGCTTGGTCAAGGCGCCGTATTTCATTCAGACCGTGTTCGGCATCTTGGGTGGCATCGGAACGCACCCGGACGACGTCATGCACATGAAGCGCACGGCCGATCGCCTGTTCGGAGATGACTACCGTTGGTCGGTGCTTGGCGCAGGTGCGGCCCAGATGAAGGTCGCCGCCATGGCGGCCTCCATGGGGGGCAACGTTCGGGTGGGCATGGAAGACAGCCTGTGGATCGGCAAAGGGCAACTCGCCAAGTCCAATGCCCAGCAGGTGCGCAAGGTTCGCGACATTCTTGAAGGCCTGGGTCTGGAAGTGGCCACGCCGGCCGAGGCGCGCGAGATCTTGCAGCTCAAGGGCAAAGACAAGGTCGCGTTTTAATTTTTAAGCGGGGCGCGGTCCCCTGCGAATGGAGAGCAATTCATGAGCAAGTTACTCGAAGGCAAGGTGGCGCTGGTGACCGGCGGGGGGCGTGGCGTGGGGCGGGGGATCTGCCTGGCCATGGCCGAAGCGGGTGCCCGGGTGGTGGTCAACGACCTGGGTGCCACCCTCGAGGGCCAGCCCGACAACGAGCAGCCGGCCGATGAGGTGGTGCGCACCATTCGTGCCATGGGCGGGCAGGCAGTGGCCGACGCGGGCTCGGTGTCCGACTGGAACGCTGCTCACCAGATGGTCAGGACAGCGGTCGATAACTTTGGCCGCATCGACATTGTGGTGAACAACGCCGGCATCTTGCGAGACGCCATTTTTCACCGCATGTCCGAGGCCGAGTTTGATGCTGTTGTGGCGGTGCACCTCAAGGGAAGCTTCAATGTGAGCCGGGCGGCAGCGACATTTTTCAAAGAGCAGGGCTCGGGCTCGTATGTGCACATGACCTCGACCTCGGGCCTGATTGGGAACTTTGGCCAGGCCAACTACATTGCGGCCAAGCTGGGGGTGATGGGCCTGTCCAAGTCGATTGCGATTGACATGCAAAAGTTCGGCGTGCGCTCGAATGCGGTGGCGCCCTTTGCCTGGACGCGCATGGTCAGCTCGATTCCCAACGAGACGCCCGAGCAGAAAAAACGTGTGGAAGGTTTGATGAAGCTGGTGCCAGAAAAGGTCGCGCCTTTCGTTGTGGCCTTGTGCGCCGACGAGGCCAAGGGGGTGAGTGGGCAGGTCTTCGGTGTGCGCAACAACGAAATTTATTTGTTCAGCCAACCCAGGCCGGTTCGCACGGCGCATCGCAGCGAAGGCTGGACGCCTGAGTCCGTCCTTGAGACGGCTTTGCCCATGATGCAGAACGATTTTTACCCTCTGCACCGCTCGGGCGACGTGTTTAGCTGGGACCCTGTCTGATCCGACCTGCTGCATCCGTAGCGGCTGATGGTGCTTGAACTGTACACTTGAGTACTGTATAACGTTCAATTTTCAAGACAGGTCACCCTATGCCCTCTGACACCAATGCCATCGACTGGGAGTTGCGACTTGGCTATTTGATGCACGACGTTTCGCGTCTGCGTCGAAGTGCCTTTGACCGCTCGCTCAAGCCGATGAACGTCACGCGTTCGCAGTGGTGGGTGCTGGCTTACCTGTCGCGCCAGGACGGTATGACGCAGTCGCAGCTGGCCGAGGAACTGGACCTGGGCAAGGTGGCCATTGGCGGCTTGATTGACCGTCTCGAGAAGTCCGACCTGGTGCGCCGGGAGGCCGATTCGACCGACCGCCGCGTCAATCGCGTTTTCCTGCAGCCCCAGAGCAAGTCGCTGATCAACAAGATGCGCAAGATGAACCACCAACTCAACGAAATCATCCTCAAGGGGATTGCCGAGACCGAACTGGACAGCACGGCCAAAACGCTGGTGAGTATCAAGAAAAACCTGCTCGGCTACCTCAATACAACCGAGGCCTGAGGCCGCGCCAGAGCGCCAGCGCCGGCTTAGCGTAAATCCAAGGACTCTTCGGGAGATCTCCAGCATGAGCACAGGTTCAGACCTCGTCCACCGTGGCGCGGCCATGCGTGAAGCCGGTTTGTGGATCGACCAGACGATGGACGATTTTCTGGCCCAGGCGCTGGTCCGCTCGCCGGACAAGACGGCCCTGATCGGCTACCGCTGTGACCGCGAGCAGCCCGTGCGACTGACTTTTGGCCAACTGGCTGAGCGGGTCAATCTGGCTGCGCAAGCCTTGCACCGCATGGGCGTGGGCCATGGCGACGTGGTGGCCGTGCAAATGCCCAACTGGTGGGAGTTTGTGGTTGTCACCCTGGCCTGCGGCCGCCTGGGTGCGGTGATGAACCCGCTGATGCATATCTTCCGCGAGCGCGAGTTGAGCTACATGCTTAACTTCGCCAAAGCCAAGGTGCTCGTGGTGCCCAAAACTTACCGCGGCGTTGACTACGAGGCGATGGTCGAGGGCATGCGCTCTGATTTGCCTGACCTGCAGCAGGTGGTGGTGGTCGACGGCGCTGGTGCGAACAGTTTCGAGCGCTGCCTGCAGTCCGGCAGCGTGCCGCCTGGCCTGCATGTGCCGTCCGGCGCCCGACCGCTGGCGCCGGACGACCTGGCCGTGCTGATGTTCACCTCGGGCACCACGGGCTCGCCCAAGGGGGTGATGCACAGCAGCAACACGCTGGTGTCCTGCATGAATGCGCTCAGTGGTCGCTTTGGTGTCGGCTCGGACGACGTTTATCTCGCGTCCACCCCGGTCGGGCACATGACCGGCTATGTGGCCGTGGTGCTGATCGGGCTGCGTAACGGTGGCACCGTGGTGCTGCAAGATTTCTGGGAACCCAGGCAGGGTGTGGCCATCATGGTGCGCGAGCAGGTGAGCTACTTCGCAGCGTCAACGCCTTTTCTCAATGATATCTGCGAGGTGGTCGAGGCCGATGGTCTGAGGCTGCCCCACTTGCGCTCGTTCTTGTGCGGCGGGGCACCGATCCCGCCGGTGCTGATCGAGCGCGCACGTGACAAGGTCGGTATCCGCGTGTGCTCGCTCTGGGGCATGACCGAAGTGCTGTCCGGCACCTTGACCGAGCCGGCGCGCGCCACCGACAAGTCCGCCGGCACCGACGGGCGATCGCTGGAGGGTATGGACATCCTCATCGTGAACGACGCGGGCGAGCCCTTGCCAGTGGGGCAGTCCGGACGCCTTTGGGTGCGCGGCGCGCAGATGTTTCTGGGCTATTACCAGCGACCCGACATCGTGGCGTTCAATGCCGACGGCTGGTTCGATTCGGGCGATCTGGCTTACGCCGATACCGAGGGTTACATCCGGATCTCGGGTCGCACCAAGGACGTGCTGATTCGCGGCGGGGAGAACGTGCCCGTGGTGGAAATCGAGGCCCTGATGCTGCAGCACCCGGCCATCAAGGCGGTGGCGATTGTCGGATTTCCGGATCCGCGACTTGGCGAGCGAGCTTGTGCTTTCGTGGTGCTGCGCCCGGCGCAGTCGCTGTCGCTTCATGACCTGCAGTCGCACATGGCGGCGGCCCGCGTGGCCAAGAATTATTGGCCCGAAAAGATCGAAATCGTCGAACAATTGCCAATGACGCCTTCGGGCAAGATTCAGAAATTCAAGCTCAAGGACAGAGCGAAATTATTCGTTGTCTAGGGTAAACACGAATTATTTCCAAGGATATAGTACGGTACCTTACTAACATTCGGCACACGTTGTCAATGTGTGGTGTTAACTATGAAATCGGTGGTTGCATTGCCACTGCTGAAGGACCCAGCTTGATGCCTGAATCCATGGCGCCCTCCAAGGCCGCTACCGCTGCCGAACAAGGTCCGGGACTGGCCTTGTCGGTCCATGGCGTTGATTTGCGCTTTGGTGGCATCCACGCCCTGAAGGACGTGTCGTTTCGCGCCAAGGCCGGAGAGATCACGGCCGTGATCGGCCCCAATGGGGCTGGCAAGACCAGTGTTTTTAATACCATTTCAGGCTTTTACCGCCCCAATGCCGGCTCGGTGCATCTGGGCGATGAAGACATCACCCGCGTTGCCGTGCATGCACGCGCGCAGCGCGGTCTGGCCCGCACTTTTCAAAACATCGCTCTCTTTCATGGCTTGAGCGTGCTCGAGAACATCAAGCTCGGCGGCCATCACACCATGCGCGCGAGCGTGTTCTCCGCCCTGACGTATTCGCGCGCCATGCGTGAGCAGGAGTTGGCGCTGCGGGAAGAGGTTGAGCGCCGGGTGATCGACTTTCTGGAGCTCGATCACATCCGCCATCAATCGGTGGATGTGTTGCCCTACGGCTTGCAAAAGCGTGTCGAGTTGGCGCGTGCCCTGGCCATGCGTCCGCGCGTGTTGATGCTCGACGAGCCGGTCGCCGGCATGAACCGCGAAGAGACCGAAGACATGGCGCGTTTCATTCTGGACGTGCAGGAAGAGTGGGGTGTCACGGTGCTGCTTGTCGAGCACGACATGAGCATGGTGATGGACATTTCAAGCCACGTCGTGGTGCTGAACTTCGGGCAGGTCATTGCGCAGGGGACACCGGCCGAGGTTCGTGCGCATCCCCAAGTGATTGAGGCTTACCTGGGTGCCGAAGGGAGCAAGACATGATTGAATTTGCCGAATACAGCCTGTTGGGCCTCCTCAGTGGCGGCGTCACGGCCCTGATTGCCCTGAGCTTTGTGCTGGTCTACAAGGGCACGGGTGTTGTCAACTTTGCGGTGGGCGAAGTGATGATGCTGGGGGCCTACCTTTATTACGCAGCGGCCGTGACTTTTGAGCTGCCGCCAGTGGTGGCTTTTGTTCTGGCCATGGCCGTGATCTCGGTGCTGGCAATGGTGGTCGAGCGCACGGTGCTGCGCCCCCTGTCAGGCCAGCCCACGGTGGCGGTGATGATGGCCACCATTGGCATGGCCAGCATCATGCACGGTGGCATTGAAACCATCTGGGGTGGCGACACCTACCAGCCACCAGCCCTGCTGCCGCGCACGCCGATATTTTTAGGCGAGGTGCTCATCCCCGGTGCGGTGCTCGGAAACTTCTTCGTCGCCGGTCTTTTGATTGCAGCCTTTCTGGCTTTTTTCCGTTATTCCAAAACGGGCATTGCCTTGCGCGCCACGGCCAGCGACCCGGTGACCGCGGCGACGCTGGGCATCAACATCAATTTCGCCGCCCGCCTGACCTGGATGCTGGCTGGCTCGGTCGGCACGGTCGCTGGCGTGCTGATTGCCAGCTCGGCCGGGCTCTCGCCGAGCCTGGCGGCCGCCGCACTGAGCGTTTTTGCCGCCATCATTCTGGGCGGAATGGACAGCGTGCTCGGCGCCATTGTGGCGAGTCTGATACTGGGCTGGATCGAGTCCATTGCGGCGGGCTACCTGGGTGGAAAGTCGCGCGATATCGTGCCCTACGTGGTCGTGCTCTTGATCCTGGTGGCGCGTCCTTACGGCATTTTTGGCACCCGTTCCATCGAAAGGCTCTAACGTGAGAACTGGTGTTTTTTATGAAAATTTCCGCGCCGAGGAGCAGCTATGGAACACGCCTGCTGCGCGCGTCTGGATGCTGGTCTTCGTGTGCCTGCTCTTTACCTTGCCACTGTGGGCCAGCAAGTACCTGCTGGCCATGGCCTGCATCGTGGGCATCCATGTCATTGCGACCCTGGGCCTGAACCTGACGACAGGCAATGCCGGGCTGATTTCGCTGAGCCATGGCGCCTTTTTGGGGGTTGGTTGCTACACCGTGGCCTACCTTGGCAAACTGGGCGTGCCCTTCTTTGTGACGATTCCGGTGGCCGGCGCGCTGGCCGCGCTGCTCGGGGTGATCGTGGGTTTGCCGAGCTTGAAGGTCAAAGGCATCTACCTGGCGATCGCCACCTTAGCGGCGCACTTCATCCTCAGCTTTACTTTTCGCGAGTGGACCTCGGTGACCGGCGGCGTGCAAGGTACGACGATCCCGCGCGCCAGCCTCTTTGGCTACCAGTTGCAAGGCGACAAGGACAATTTTTACCTCATCTTCATCCTGGCATTTGGCATGGGCGTGGGCGCCCGCAACCTGGGTCGAACCTACATCGGCCGGGCGTTTATTGCCGTGCGTGACCGGGACATCTCGGCTGAAATTTTGGGCGTGAACTTGCTGCGCACCAAACTGCTGGCTTTTGCCACGGGGGCCTTCTATGCGGGTGTCGCGGGCGGCGTTCTAGGCTATTTTTATGGCGCTATCGTGCCGGACTATTTCGCGCTGTCCTTGTCCATTTTTTACCTGGCTGCGGCGATCGTGGGCGGCCTGGGCAGCGTTCTGGGCAGCGTTCTCGGCGCTTTGTTCATGACCTTTGTGCCCGAGGCCTTGCGTCTTTTGGCCAACGCGACTGCCCACTGGTTCCCGAATGCGGCCGGCCTGGTGCTGCCGATGGGACAGGTGGTTTTTGGTCTGTTGATCATCGTGTTTCTGGTGTTTGAGCCCCACGGCCTGACGGCCAACTGGCGACGTGTCAAACGCTACTTTCACCTCTGGCCTTTCAAAACCTGATTTTTTGCGACCCCTGAACCTCAAACCCTAAGGAGACATTCATGAAGAACCTCAATCGTCGGCAATTGGTGCAAGGACTGGGTGCCAGCGCACTGAGTCCCCTGCTGGCAGGCCATGCCATGGCCCAGTCCTCGGACATCGTGATCGGTGCGGCGCAGCCCATCACCGGCGTGTTTGCCTTTGCGGGCGTTGCCATGAACAACGGTCTGAACGATTTCGTGCAGTGGAAAAATTCCAAAGGCGGCGTGCAGGGCCGCAAGTTGCGTTATGTGGTCGAAGACAGCGGCTTCAAGGTCGATCAGGGCGTTGCCGTTTTCAAGAAGATCATGGCCGCCGACAAGCCGAGCTTCTTTTATTGCGATGGAACGCCGCTGGTCAAGGCCATTACACGCGACGCCATTGCGTCCAACCATGTGATGACCTCGTCAACGTCGCTGGCCTCGGTGGTGGCTGACCCGGTCAACGTGCCACAGCATTTTGTGCCGGGTGCTACCTACGGACGCCTGCACGAAGTCCTGATGGAACACATCAAGGCGACCTGGAAGGGCGCAGACAAGCCGCGCATTGCCTACGTTTACTCCGAGTCAGAGTTCGGTATGGACGGCATACCGGCTGCAAAAGCCCGCGCTGAAAAGCTGGGTCTGCCCATCGTGGTCGAGATCATCACCAAGCAGTCCGGCATCGACGTGACCACCGAGGTGGCCAAGCTGCGCCGCGCCAAGCCTAATATCGTCATCTTCCAGGGCTACATCGCAGCGCCCATGCCCGAATTTATTCGGCAGATGAAGGAAGCCGGTCTGGACCCCGATGTCTATGGTACGGCCTGGGGTCTGGACAGGCCTGCTTTTGATGCGCTGGCCAAGCTCGGCGAGAGCCTCACCGGTGTGAGTCTTTACGCCACAGGTGACGACACCTCGGTGCCGATGATCCGGGAAATTCGCGCCTACCTGGCCAAGAATCGCCCAGAGATCAGCCACGTTTCCCCGTTTTATCTGTCAGCCTGGTTCTCCGGCATGGTCTTCGCAGAAATCGCCGAGCGATGCCTGAAAGCCAACAAGCCGCTGGACCTGGCCAACATGAAGGCTGCTCTGGAGTCGATCACGAACTGGGACACCGGCGGACTCATCGGTCTGCCGGTCGACCTGAGCCGCCATGAAGTCCTGGCCGGCCGCCTGATCAAATACAACATGGACAAGAAGTTCATGGAACCCGTGGGTGGCTGGATCAAGGTATGAGCCACGCAGCGCTGGCCATCGAAAATATCGAGGTTGTCTATAACCACAGCGTGCAGGCCTTGCGGGGCCTGTCCATCGAAGTGCCCGCCGGGCAGATCGTCGCGCTGCTGGGCTCGAACGGGGCCGGCAAGAGCACCACGCTCAAGGCCGCCTCGGGCATTCTGGCCTATGAAAAGGGCAGGCTGGCCATGGGCCAGATTCGCTTTTATGGTGAAGACATCGATGGCCGCGCTGCACACACCCTGGCACGTCAGGGCCTAGCCCATGTCAGGGAAGGTCGGCATATCTTTGCTGACCTGACGGTGGAAGAAAACCTGATCGCCGCCACCAATGCCCTGAAGGGGCGTGACGTTGGCGAGCCGGACATCGAGATCGTCTTTAATTACTTTCCGCGCCTGGCGCAGCGGCGCAAACAAGTGGCGGGCTATCTGTCGGGCGGCGAGCAACAAATGCTGGCCATTGGCCGCGCCATCATCGGCAAGCCCCGGCTGATCTTGCTTGACGAGCCTTCCCTGGGCTTGGCGCCGCTGGTGGTTCAGGATATTTTTTCTATCATTGAGCGCATCAATCGCGAGCAAAACGTGGCCATCCTGGTGGTTGAGCAAAACGCGCACGTGGCGCTGGGTGTCGCCCACTACGCCTACATCATGGAAAACGGGCGCATCGTCATCAATGGCCCGACCGAAACCCTCATCAACGACCCGGATGTTCAGCGTTTTTATTTGGGCGCTGCCGACGAAGGTTCCGAGCAGGTGAGCTTTCGCGACATCAAACACTACAAGCGTCGCAAACGCTGGCTCTCCTGAAGACTTCCATGACTGCCTCCCAAGACATCACCCTCTGGCCGCTGCCCCAGCAGCTCCAGCACTGGGCCGCCCAGCGACCGAATGAAACCGCCTTGCGGCAGAAAAAATACGGCATCTGGCGCACGGTCAGTTGGTCCGAGTACGCACGCCAGTCCCGCTGCTTTGGCCTGGGCTTGCTGCAGATGGGCTTGAAGCCCGGCCAGACCGTCGCCATCCTCGGCGAGAACTGCCAGGAGTGGGTGTTTGCTGAACTCGGCGTGGCCATGATCAAGAGCGTGACGGCGGGGGTGTACCCCACGTCGCCAGCCGCTGAAGTTGAATATTTGCTAGCCTTGTCGGAAGCGCCTGTGGTGGTGGTCGGGGACCAGGAGCAACTCGACAAAGTGCTAGAAATTCGCCACCGCCTGCCTTGCCTGGTCGCCATCGTCGTCATGGACCCGCGTGGGCTTAGGCGCTATGACCGCACCGGTGTCTGGGACTTTGATGCCGTCGTCAAACTCGGCAGCGACTTTGAGCAGGCCCACCCGACCGACGCCGCCGAGGCCACCCAGGGGCCCGCGCTCGATGATCTGGCCCTGATGGTGTTCACCTCCGGCTCGACCGGACGGCCCAAGGCGGCCATGATGTCATGGCGGGGCCTGGGCTGCGCGGCGCAAGGCTTGAACTCGATGATTGGTTGCACCGATAAGCACTCCCTGGTGTCCTACTTGCCCTTGTGCCACGTGGCCGAGCAGATGTTTTCGGTCCATATCCCGATCCTCACGGGCGCCGTGGTCAACTTTGCCGAAAGTCTTCGCACCATTCAGGAAGACCTGCGCGAGTTGTCGCCGCAGGTCTTTTTTGGCGTGCCCCGGATCTGGGAGAAGTTTCACTCGTCCATTCAGTCCAAGATGCAGGACGCCGGCGCCTTGCAGCGCGGCATCTACAACGCCGCCATGGGGTCGCTGAGCACCATTTCGTCCAAGCCTCGCGCCCGGTGGTCTATCGTTGAAAGGCTGGTCTGGGGCTTTTGGTACGTGCTGGTGCTGCGGGCGCTGGTGAACTTCGTGGGCCTGCGACGCTGCAATGTGGCGATCTCGTCCGGCGCGCCCATTGCGCCTGAAATTCTGAAGTTCTTTCGCACCATTGGCGTTCCCATTCGCGAAGCCTATGGCCTGACGGAAGCCTCGGGTGCCACCACCATGCAGCCTTCGGACATGTCGCCCGTGGGCACCGTGGGTGTGCCCTATCCCGGCGTGAAGGTCAAGCTCGCGGACGATGGCGAGATCCTGATCTCTGGCGACGTCGTCTTTCGCGGCTACTACAAGAACGAGGAGGCCACGCGCGAGGCCATTGACGCCGAGGGATGGCTGCACACCGGCGACGTGGCTCGCTGGGAAGACAGCCCCGGCGGACGCGAGCTGCGCATCATCGACCGCAAGAAGGACATCATGATCACGGCGGGCGGCAAGAACATCACGCCTTCGGAGATCGAGAATTCACTGCGGTTTTCTACCTTCATCAAAGAAGCCGTCGTGGTTGCCGATCGTCGCCGTTTTGTCTCGGCGCTGATCCAGATTGATTTTGACAACGTCAGCAAGTGGGCCTCTGAGCAGGGCCTGCTGTTCACCAATTTCAGGAGCCTGGTCGACAACGCCCTGGTGCTGGCCTTGATACAAAAAGAAGTCGATCAGGCCAACGCACACATGCCGCAGGTGCAACAGGTCCGCAAATTTCACCTCTTCACCAAAGAGCTGGACCATGACGACGGCGAAGTCACCGCGACCATGAAGGTCAAGCGCAAAAGCATCTACGAGAAATACGCCGACGCGATCGAAGCCATGTACGCCTGATCCGCGGCGCAATGCGGACTTCACCGCTCAGACAATTACAGTGACGGCGGGGCCTGATGCGGTGCTCGTGGGGTGGACATGAAAACCGCACCCCAGGCGCGGGTCAGTTCAAACGCACAAGGCTACCTTCCCACTCAGCCGCCCCCGTACTTCGGCAGACCTCGCCAGCGCTGCTTGCCTGAGCATCTGTTACGGCCAGCCTTGGCCTGCTCAACCAAGGCTTTGCATTTTGATTTGCGCCTGAGTGCTTCAGTGCACCCGAACCTTGACCAGCAAGAAAGTGGCGGGAATCGAAGTGATGTCAGAGCGTCCGCTGCGGTTCTGGGCATCGAAAAGCGCTGATAGCTCCTCCGCCAGTGCGTCACTGCGGCCATTTTTTTCTGCCGCTTCAAACGCGTTCATCGTTGGGCCGTAGTAACGCCGAAACGTTTCGACAAATTCAGAAGGGGAGCCGGCAAAGTTAAAGGTGTACGTTTCGTTGGAGCAGGTGATGCTGCTGGTGGGCACGCCGGCGGCCATGAAGCGCTCCGTTACATTGCGTTCGACGCCCCAAGTCATTGGGCTGATGAAGCCCTCGGGCGGCGCAGGAGAATAAGCGGAACTGATTTTCAGGATCTGCGCCACCAGAGTGGGGTCGTTGGGAATCCAGTTGCCCATCGCAATCGAGCCGCCTGACCGGGTGACCCGAACCATTTCCTGGGCGACGTCAAACGGCTTTGGAGCGAACATGGCTCCGAAGATGCTGACGACGCGATCGATGCTCTTGTCCTCAAGCTCCGAGAGGCGCGACGCGTCGCCGTGCTCAAATTTGCAGTTGACCAAGCCGGCCTCTGCGCAACGCTTGTTGCCAGCTTCCACCAAAGGACGCGAAATGTCGATGCCAAGCACATCGGCTCCGATCATCGCCGCCGGGATGGCGGTGGTGCCATCGCCGCAGCCTAGGTCCAGTATTTTCTCGCCCGGTTTAATGCCGAAGGACCTGACCAGGGCTTCGCCACTTTCACGCATTGCGGCGGCGATGCGCGTGAAATCGCCCTTTTCCCAAAGTGCCTGGTTGGGGTTGGATGCAGCGCTTGTTTGGACTGTCATGGGTACTCCTGAGTTGGGGAACGAACTGAAAAGGCTGGAAAGAATTGGTCGGGGCGCTAAGCATTAACGTTAACGCCTGCCCATCACCACAGCTTCGCCACGACCTCCGCCTGTTAGGGCTGGCAATCATCCGGTGCTGCTCCGCGGCGATGGGTAGGGAAAAGCTCATAGATGTCGACCTCCGAAACCGATGGTTCCGTGGTGTCCCCTGAATTCCGGACAGTCTCCGAAGCACTTGTCGCCATGCCCGGAGTTGGGACTACCCGTCCGGCTATGTTGGCAACCTTCGCTTGAGCTGGCTCAGCAAGCCTGGGCGAGCAACCGCTGTTTAGGCACCACCGCAGCAATATGCCGGCATTGTTGCGAGCTGATCTTCCCCAAGACGAGGTCGTAGCAGCGCGTTGAGGTGCAAAAAAGGGTGTTCTAAGCAAAAAACTGACAATCGCAAGCTCTTGATTTAGCTCAGTGATGTCAGGTTTTCGTATGCTGGCGGAAGCGGTGAGATTCGAACTCACGAAAGGTTACCCTTTGCCGGTTTTCAAGACCGGTGCAATCGACCACTCTGCCACGCTTCCAGGAGCGCTAGTTTAACCGCACTGAGGGCCGACTTTCCTCGTCCACGGTCAGGCGCATGATTGCGTAGAGGGGAACGCCCCAGAAGGCGCGAAAGCTGGTGAAGATCACCGAGGTGGCGATGTCGTAGCCTTCCATGATGGGGTGCTCGGACTTGATGCGCCGGCGGGGGTGGGGGGCCGTCAGGTCGCTCATGCGTTTGAGGCCCCAGTTGAACTCGGCGTGCGTGTGGCACACCGAGGCGTGCAGGGCCGCGCAGCCCACGGCCATCCAGCTGAAGGTGTCGCACAGCAATTCGGAGCCAGGTGGTGCGTGGTCGCCAAACTCCCGCAGCAGGCTCTCGACTTGGCCGGGTTGCAGGTACATCAGGACACCTTCGAGTATGACCAGAACAGGCTCTGCCTGGGCACCGCTGGGAAGCTGCAGGTCGTGCCACCAGTGGGGCGCGGTCAGGTCGATGTCGGCGCTGCGCTGGCGCTCGCCGTCAGCGGGCAGGAGGCGATCGCGCAAGCGCATGACCTGGGGCTTGTCGGCGTCGATCCAGTGGTTGTCACCCTGGTCCAGCCATTGAAAGTAGCAGGCCAGGCCGCAGCCGAGGTTGACGCCCGTGGCGCCCGGGTGGCGCTGGAAGAAATCGCTGGCCAGCTGGCGAAACACCTGTGTGCGCGACAGGACGCCGTAGACGCTGGGCAGGTCTTTCAGAAAGTGGCTGACATCGGCGCCCATGCGCTGCAATGCGGGTGCTGCATAAACATCGTGCACCGCGACTTGGGGAAACCGCGCGTCGCCGAAGGCCCTGGCGGCCAGCGGGATCAGCAATGTCGAGCAAAGCGGGTCGAGCGCAACCGGGGAGGGCGCGCATTCGCCGGACTGCTCCGGGGTGATGTATGAGATTTGAAAGTCCACCGTTCATGATGGCTTTCTTGGGCCTCTGTGTCTTCTGAGCAGCAGGTGACGATTTGCAACAGCTGCGGCTTCGGGTAAGGCGTGCGCCTGTTGCGCTTGCCGCCAGTGGGGCAGCGATGCCGGTGTGGTCAGTGCGGCCAGTGCCCGGGTGCGTCAGCCAGCGGCGAGCATGCCTTTGGTTTCGATGAAGGTCACCACCTCGGCCAGCCCGCTGAGGGTTTTGAGGTTGGTCATGACGAAGGGCTTGAGTCCCTTGGCGGTGGTGCGCATGCGGATGGTGTCGGCTTGCATCACGCTCAGGTCGGCGCCGACGTGGGGCGCCAGGTCGGTCTTGTTGATGACAAAGAGGTCGCTCTTGGTGATGCCGGGTCCGCCCTTGCGCGGGATTTTTTCGCCGGCCGCGACATCAATCACGTAGATCGTCAGGTCGCTCAGTTCGGGGCTGAAGGTGGCGGCCAGGTTGTCGCCGCCGGACTCGATGAACACCACGTCGGCGTTCGGAAAGTCCACCAGCATGCGGTCAATAGCTTCGAGGTTGATGGAGGCGTCTTCACGGATGGCGGTGTGCGGGCAACCGCCGGTTTCGACGCCCATGATGCGCTCGGCGTCCAGCGCGCCGCTGACTGTCAGCAGGCGTTGGTCTTCCTTGGTGTAGATGTCGTTGGTGATGGCCACCAGGTCGTATTTTTCTTTCATGGCCTTGCACAGCATTTCGAGCAAAGTGGTTTTACCCGAGCCGACAGGCCCGCCTATGCCCACGCGCAGGGGGGGAAGTTTTTTGCTGCGGTTAGCGATGTGATGCATGCTCATGGTGGGGTCAGACTCAGGGAGGGTTTAAGAGCGGAACAACCGCGAATACTGGGTTTCATGCTGCGCTGACAAGATGGCCAGCATGGGTGAAAAAGCCTGGCGATCGGCGTCGGGCAAGTGCAATGCCTGCTCGACTGCGGCCGGTATCTCGCGGCTGAGCCGCGCCAGAATGCGCTGGCCGGCACTTTGGCCCATCGGCACCGACTTGAGCGCGGCCTGCATCATGTTCTCGGCCCAGCCAAAGGCGTAGGTGAGCAGGCAGTCGCGCACGGGTGCTGCCGTCTGTGCAGCGGCCAGTGCGAAGGTCACGGGGTAGGTCGGTGGCAGCGCGGCGCAGGCTGCAATGGCGTTGGCATCTGCGCCGTCGTGGTTGCGCAGCCATTCCACCAGCGAGCGCCCCATTTGCTCGGCTTGCAGGCGCATTTCGCTGGTTTCACGGGTTTGCAGTACCCAGTCGTTGAGTTGTTTGACGCGCGCAATATTGGCGTTGCGCCAGGCTGGAATGGCTTGGGCCAGCACAGCCAGGTCGCCGCGCGCCAAGCTCAGGTGCAACTGGTCGGCCAGCCAGTTGGCCGCCGGTTGCTCGCCCGACACACCAGCCCGTTCGACGGCTGTTTCCAGTCCTTCCGAATAAGAAAAGCCGCCCACCGGGAGGGCCGGGGAAGCCAGCCAGATGAGTTGCAGCAAACTGCTCGGGGGTAGGGCGCTGCAGCTCATGCGTCATGACCGTGACCGTGACCGTGGTCGTGGTCGTGGTCGTGGTCGTGGTCGTGGTCACCGCGGCCGTGTGAATGCGCGGCGCCGTGCGAATGTCCGCCCGAGCTGTAAGCCCCACCTTCTGGTTCAAACGCCTGCGCCACCGCCTCAACGGTGAGGTGCATGGCGCGCAGCATGTCGGCCAGCACATGGTCGGGCTCGATCTTGAGATGGTCGGGCTTGAGTTCGATGGGCACATGGCGGTTGCCCAGGTGGTAGGCGGCACGCACCAGGTCAAAGGGTGAGCCGTGCTGCGGGCAGGGCGTGATGCGCAGCACCGGCTGATCTGCTGCAATCACTTTAATGAGCGAGCCGTCTTCGGCCAGCAGGACATCGCCGCCGCGCACCAGGGTGCCACGGGGCAAGAACACGCCGAGTTGCCGGCCTTGCGAGTCGAGCGCTTCAAAGCGACTTTTTTGGCGCACGTCCCAGTCCAGTTCCACGGTGCTGGCGCGCTTGAGCAACACGGGTGCCAGGCCCTGGCCCTGGGCGATGAGTTTGGAGGTTTGCAACACGGTCGGGCTCAAAACAAAAAGTAGCGCTGCGCCATGGGCAAGCTGCTGGCCGGCTCGCAGGTCAGCAACTGGCCATCGGCGCGCACCAAGTAGGTTTGCGGGTCGATCTCCATGCTGGGCAGGTAGTGGTTGTGCACCATGTGCTGCTTGCGCACGCCGCGTATGTTCTTGACGGCGCTGAGCGTCTTGGCCAGGCCGAAGCGCTCCTTGATGCCTGCAGCCAGGCCGGCCTGCGACACAAAGCTAAGCGAGCCTTTGGCCACCGCGCCGCCAAAGCTGCCGAACATCGGGCGGTAGTGCACCGGCTGGGGTGTTGGAATCGAGGCGTTCGGGTCCCCCATCGCGGCCATGGCAATGAAGCCGCCCTTGAGAATGATGGACGGCTTGATGCCAAAAAACGCCGGCCGCCAGACCACCAGGTCGGCCCACTTGCCGACCTCAATGGAGCCGACTTCGTGCGAGATGCCATGCGCAATCGCCGGGTTGATGGTGTATTTGCTGATGTAGCGCTTGGCGCGGAAGTTGTCATGACGCTCGCCGTCGCCGGGCAGTTTGCCGCGCTGCTGCTTCATCTTGTGCGCCGTCTG
>CAIMVC010000212.1 GCA_903844825.1 uncultured Burkholderiales bacterium
CAAACCCCAGCAAGGCCAGGCGCACATCGGGCCGCTCACCGTGCATGAAAGCAGCCGCAAAGCACCAGATCGTCACGGCAATCCAGCTGGCCACCAGCATGTCATGGTTGACATACTGGCCGCCGACCAAAAAGGCCAGGCTGGTGCCCAGCATCAGCGCGGCGCGGCGGGCCAGTGTCTCGCCAGCGATGTGGCGTGCCGCCAAATACAGCGAAGCCAGCATCAAGGCCGCATGCAGGGCGGGCACCATGCGAGCCGACCAGGGGTGGGTGCCAAAAACGGCCAGCGCTGCAGCTTCGAGCCAGTACAAGAGCGGCGGCTTATGAAAAAATGCGATGCCGTTCAGACGCGGCGTGAGCCAGTCGCCCGAGCTCAGCATCCAGCGCCCGATCTCGCCGTAGCGTCCCTCGTCGGGCACAGCCAGCGGCCGCCAGGCTGCCAGCAGGAGCAAGCCGGCGCACAAGATAAAAATCAGCGTCCAGGCGCTGCGAAGTGTGAATTTGCTCATGCGCTGCGATCTTGGTAGGGGTGCTGGTGATGATCCTGGTACAGCAGCGCGCCGCGGGTCAGCGTCACGCCGCTGGCTTGCAACTGCGCTTGGAATTCGGCGCTGCCCAGGTGCTCGAACTCGCGCACGCGGGCCGCGCCAATGACGTCATCGGCTGGCGCTTGCCGTGCTGGGTGGCACATCAGCAGCGTGCCCTCTGGGCTGGCTTCGAGCCAGTGGGCTATGCGCTGCGGGTAGCTCAGGGGCTGGTCGCTGAAATCGTAAACGCCTGACAGTGCGGGCGCGCAGGCAAAGCCGGCCGCTTGCGCCAGAGCCCGCAGGCGCTGGGCGCCCATGGCGGCGATGACCCGCGATTTCAGGTCTGGCTGTGCGCCTGGAAGCTGCGAAATTCTGAGGTAAGGCCGTGTCGATGCGCCACCGTAGCGCCGGCTCATGACCTCCAGCAGCGCCTGGCGAATGCCGGCAAATTGCTGCACATGCTGGTGCCCGTCGATATGGTCCGGGATGGCTTGCCAGTGCTGCTCGAAGGCGTCGAGTTGGCGCTCGATGACGGGGCGGGCCAAGGGCGCTGAGAGCCGACCCAGCCAGGCCGATGCCATGGTTCGCGCCAGGCTCATGCCGTGGCCGGCCTGTTCGGCGAATTCGCTGGTCCAGTCCAGGTGCAGGCCCACATCGAGTTGTCCGCGCAGGGGTTCGAGCCAGCGCACGTCCCTGGGCCATCGCGGCGACAGCGTCATCACGCTGGTGGCACTCAGGTGCCCGGCACCGGCCAGCTCGGCAATGCCCTCGGACGCTGGGGCGTGCAGCGCAAAGTCGTCGGCGCAAAGAACGAGTCGTTTCATGGGCGATGGATTGTGGCACGCGGCAGCGTGCCTGCCGACTTTGCCGGGATGCAAGCCTGGATCGTCCCCTGTCCCTCGTCCTGGCTGGCGCAGCGCGGCCATCCATGACTTCGAGCGCTGGGGCGTTGCGGCTGGTTTCAACTGGTTCAGGGGTGATGCCCGATCCACGCGCGCAGGTGCCCGGCTTGCGGCTAAAGTAAGCCTTCTCCGATCGGCTCTGGCTGGTCGTGCTGTACGGATGTGTTTGACTGAATTTTTTTCGAATGAAGGGCTGTGCGATGTTGACTTTGCGTCCTGGTGGAGAGCGCGGCTATGCCGATCATGGCTGGCTCAAATCGTTTCACTCCTTTTCATTTGCCGGCTACCACGACCCGGCGCACATGGGCTTTGGCAATCTTCGGGTGATCAACGAAGACCGCATTGCCCCTGGCACCGGCTTTGGCACGCACGGCCACCGTGACATGGAAATCATCAGCTACGTGCTCAGCGGCGCCATCGGCCACAAGGACAGCATTGGCAACGGCGCCTCGATTCCTCCCGGCGATGTGCAGCGCATGAGTGCGGGCAGCGGCATCATGCACAGTGAGTTCAACCATGCCCAGGACGAGGTCACGCACTTTTTTCAGATCTGGATCGAGCCCAACGTCCGGGGCATTGCGCCGGGTTACGAGCAAAAAACCTTTGCCACCGAGGAAAAGCGTGGCGCCTTGCGGCTGGTCGCGTCGGGCGACGGCGCCAAGGGCTCGGTGACGATTCATGCGGACGCGCGCCTGTATGCCGGTCTGTTTGACGGCAGCGAAGAAGCGCTGCTGCCGCTGGATCCGCAGCGCCTGGCCTATGTGCATCTGGTGCGCGGCCAATTGCAGGTCAATGGCCAGACCCTGCGTGCTGGCGATGCGGCCAAGCTCCAGGGCGAAACGCAGTTAAAACTCTCCGGCGGCCAGGACGCCGAGGTGCTGGTGTTTGACCTGGCGGCCTGAGGCCCCAGGCTTTTCTCTTTCTTTTTTCATCATTCATCAACGAAAGGCTGACGATGACAAACATAGTGGTTGTGTATCACTCGGGCTATGGCCACACGCAGCGCATGGCGCAAGCCGTGGCTGAGGGCGCAGGCGCGCAATTGCTCGCCATCGACGCCGACGGCAACCTGCCCGAAGGCGGGTGGGACGCACTGGCGGCGGCGCAGGCCATCATCATGGGCTCACCAACTTACATGGGTGGCGTGAGCTGGCAGTTCAAGAAGTTTGCCGACGCCAGCTCCAAAGCCTGGTTCACGCAGGCCTGGAAGGACAAGCTCTTTGCCGGTTTTACCAACAGCGCCAGCATGAATGGTGACAAGGGCGCTACGTTGACCTATTTGTTCACCCTGGCCATGCAGCACGGCGGCCTGTGGGTCAGCCAGGGCCTGATGCCCAGCAATGCGCGAAGCGCCCAGCGCAACGACCTGAACTACCTGGGTTCCTACGCGGGTGCGATGGCGCAGTCGCCCTCGGACGCTGGCGCGGCTGATATGGCCGTGGGTGATCTGGACACTGCCCGGGCTTTTGGCCGGCGCGTCGCGCAGGTCTCTGGCCGCTTGTCGACTTGAGGGGGCTGTTGCGCAGGGCCGCCGTTCGCGGCCTTCACGCCGTTTGCGCCGTTTGCGCCGTTTGCGCCGTTTAAGATCGTCCATGCGCATTTTTTCTTTGCTGCCCTGGCAGGACTGGTTGGCCATGCTCTGGTTTTTTGCCAGCTGGTCGGGCTATGCCTGGTTTGCCCGGCACAACGCCCTGAAGCGGCCTTCGATTCTGGCCACCACCAACCGCTACCGTCATTACTGGATGCTGCAAGCCACCGCCCGCGACCCGCGGGTGGTGGACGGCGTGATCACCCAAAATCTGTCCAGCACGCCGGCTTTTTTTTCCTCGACCACCATCATCATCATCGGCGGGCTGTTTGCTCTGCTGGGCACCACCGACCGGGCCAGCGAGCTGGTGCGGGAAATTCCCTTTGCGGCGCAGACCTCGGTGTTGATCTTTGACCTCAAGGTGCTGCTGCTGATCGGGGTCTTTGTTTACGCTTTTTTCAGGTTCAGCTGGTCGATGCGCCAGTACACCTTTGTCGCCCTGTTGATCGGCTCGCTGCCGCCGCCCGAGGACTTTGAGTCACAACGCTTTAATCGCGACGTCTTTGCCACCCGGGCCAGCCGCATGGTGGGTCTGGCAGCAGAAACTTTCAATGACGGCCTGCGCGGTTACTACCTGAGCTTTGCGCTGATGGCCTGGTTTTTTTCAACACTGGCCTTTGTGCTGGCCACTGCCGTTGTTGTGCTGATTTTGTACAACCGCGAATTTCATTCTGACGTGTTGCAGGTACTGCGGGACTGAGGCCGCTGGCATCAGCCGGTGCCCCGGTAGCTGCGTCGGCGCTTGTGGGGCCGCGATCCGCTGCGCCTTCTTGCTGTCCTGATCGCTTATCGCGCGGGACTCTCGCCCGCTTTAGCAGCGAGCGGGTAGCCATCGGCCCACGCCGGCTGGGGCGCCAGGTCGGGGTCCACCACACGCCGCTCGTCAAACACAAAGCAGCCGCCCTCGTAATGGGCCGCGCCCTGCTCCTCAAAGTAGCGCAGGATGCCGCCGTCGAGTTGGTAGACGTTCTCCAGCCCTTGCTCGCGCATGAAGATGGCAGCTTTTTCGCACCGTATGCCGCCGGTGCAAAAGCTCACCACCGTTTTGCCTGCCAAATCGGCCAGATGGGCTTGTGCGGCGGCTGGGAATTGCGTGAATTTGTCGAGCTGCCAGTCGATGGCGTCCTTGAAAGTACCGCAGGCCGTCTCGTAGCGGTTGCGGGTGTCGAGCAGGACCACCGGGCGAGCGTTGTCGTCGTGCCCGGCATCGAGCCAGCGTTTGAGCACGGCCGGCGACAGCGCCGGTGCGCGGCCGCTGCTGGGCTGGATGGCCGGGTGATCCATGCGGATGATTTCTGGCTTGATCTTGACCAGCAGCTTGCGAAAAGGCTGGCTGCGGGACCAGCTTTCCTTGGCTTGGAGTTGGGCAAAACGCGGGTCCTGGCGCAGCCAGCCAAGAAATGCGCGCAAAGGCTCGGCCGGCGCTGCCAGAAAAAGGTTGATGCCTTCGTGTGCCAGCAGCACCGTGCCCTTGATGCCGGCCGGCGCCAGCACTTGCTTTAAGGCGTCTTCTAGCACCGCCAGCTCGCCGAGGGCCAAAAATTGGTAAGCGGCGATATTGAGCACGGGCAGGGGCGAAGGCATGGCTGCGATTTTAGGCGCCAGGCCTGGCCTGGCCGGGCGGTCGGGGCGGGCCTGAAGCCTAGAATCAGGGCATGTTTGTTCACCTGCGTATTCATACCGAGTTTTCGGTCGTCGATGGCACCAACCGCATCGACGAAGTCGTGGCTGCCGCGGCGGCCGATCTGCAACCGGCACTGGCCATTACCGACCTCAGTAACCTGTTTGGTGCGATCAAGTTTTACCGTCAGACGCGAGGCGCCGGCGTCAAGCCGCTGATAGGCGCCGATGTCTGGGTCGAGGTACCGGGCAAAGAGGCCGGCGCGCCAGCCGCGCGCTTGTTGCTGCTGGTGCAGGACCGGCGGGGTTATCTGAATCTGTCCGAGTTGCTCACGCGCGGCTGGACCCGCAACATCCAGCGTGACCAGCCTGTCATCAAGCTTGAATGGCTGCGTGAGCTCGGCGAGGGTTTGATCGCGCTGTCTGGCGCCCAGGCCGGTGCCGTCGGTCAGGCCCTGGTGCAGGGTGACGATTCCCGGGCGCTGGAGTGCGCGTTGTATTTTGCCGGCCTGTTTCCGCACCGTTTTTACCTCGAGCTGCAGCGCGCCGACCGACCCGACGACGCGCGCCATGTGGCGGCTGCCGCGCAACTGGCTGCGCGGCTGAATTTACCGGTGGTGGCGACCCATCCGGTGCAGTTTCTCACCTATGACGACTACGAGGCGCATGAAGCCCGTGTCTGCATAGCCGAGGGGGAAATCCTGGGCAATGCGCGGCGGCAACGCAAGTTCAGCCGGGAGCAGTATTTCAAGTCCCAGGCGCAGATGCAGGCGCTGTTTGCCGACATCCCCTCGGCGCTGGCCAATTCGGTGGAAATTGCCAAGCGCTGCAGCCTCACGCTGGAGCTGGGCAAGCCCATGTTGCCGGACTACCCGACGCCGCTGGTCGACGGGGTGCGCATGCCCATCGACGCTTATTTCCGCGAGGCCTCGCACGCCGGGCTGGTGGAACGATTGCTGCATTTGTACCCCGACGAGAGCGTGCGCGAGAGCCGCCGTGCCGAGTATGTGGCGCGGCTGGACTTCGAGATCAATGTGATCTTGAACATGGGCTTTCCAGGCTACTTCCTGATCGTGGGTGACTTCATCAACTGGGCCAAGAACAACGGTTGCCCGGTGGGTCCGGGACGGGGGTCGGGCGCGGGCTCGCTGGTGGCGTATTCGCTGCGCATCACCGACCTTGACCCGCTGCATTACAAGCTGCTGTTCGAGCGCTTCCTGAACCCGGAGCGGGTGTCCATGCCCGACTTCGATATTGACTTTTGCCAGACCAACCGCGACCGTGTGATTGACTACGTCAAGGATAAGTACGGCAAGGAGGCGGTCAGCCAGATCGTTACCTTTGGCACCATGGCCGCGCGGGCGGCGATTCGTGACGTGGGCCGGGTGCTGGACTTTTCCTACGGGTTTTGCGATGGCATCTCCAAGCTCATTCCGAACAAGCCCGGACAGGCAGTGACTTTGCAGTTGCCGCCACCGGGCAAGGAGAGCAGCGACAAGCTGGTCTACGCCAGCCTGGCCGAGCCGATCCTGGCCGAGCGCGAGAGCAAGGAAGAAGACGTGCACACGCTGCTGGAGCTGGCGCGCAAACTCGAAGGCCTGACGCGCAACGTTGGCATGCATGCCGGTGGCGTGTTGATCGCACCGGGCAAGCTCACCGATTTTTGTCCGCTCTACCAGCAGCCCGGCAGCGACTCGGCGGTTAGCCAATACGACAAGAACGATGTCGAGGCCATTGGCCTGGTGAAGTTTGACTTTTTGGGACTGGCGACGCTGACCATCCTGGAGATCGCCCGCGAGTTCATCATCAAGCGCCACGCGGGGCAGGAAAAATTTGCCTTTGAAGACTTGCCGCTGGCCGACGCCAGGGTCTACAAGCTGTTTGCCGACGGCAAGACCGAGGCCGTGTTCCAGTTTGAAAGTCCCGGCATGCAGCGCATGCTCAAGGACGCCAGACCGACCCGGCTCGAAGACCTGATTGCGCTGAACGCGCTGTACCGGCCCGGCCCGATGGACCTGATCCCCACCTTCGTGGCGCGCAAGCAGGGCCGCGAAGAGGTGATCTACCCGCATCCGCTGGTGGCCGACATGCTGTCGGAGACCTACGGCATCATGGTGTACCAGGAACAGGTAATGCAGACCGCGCAAATTCTGGGTGGCTATTCCCTGGGCGGCGCTGACATGTTGCGCCGCGCCATGGGTAAG
>CAIMVC010000213.1 GCA_903844825.1 uncultured Burkholderiales bacterium
TCACTAAATGTGGCAGCGCCATTGGTTGCTGTACCTGCATAGGCCACATTGAATTCAAGATTGTCAATGTAATAGTCCAATAACGAAAAAGAATTGCCCGACGCCTTCTTGCGCCGCTGCTTTTTCCACTACATCAAGTTTCCCGATGCGCCGACCATGAACAGGATCGTCGATGTGCATTTTCCGGGCCTGAAAAAAGAACTGCTGGCTGCCGCCATGAAGACTTTCTACGATGTGCGCAACCTGCCGGGCCTGAAGAAAAAGCCTTCTACCAGCGAGCTGCTGGACTGGCTCAAACTGCTGGTGGCCGAGGACATCCCGCTGCACGCCCTGCAAAGCAAGGACGACAAAGTGGCCGTGCCGCCGCTGGTTGGCGCGCTGCTTAAAAACGAGCAGGACGTGACGCTCTTTGAAAAGCTGGTTTTCATGCAGCGCCACAACCGCTGAGCCAGGGCCGTCCAACATGCAAGGATCACTCTGGGCCGAAGGCCTGACGGACGCGGCGGGCTTCATGGGCGGCGCCATGCTGGGTTTTGGCCTGGGCCGCTGGCTCGGACTGGACTTTTTTGCAGCCGGCTACAGCAATAGCGCTATCGGCGGCATATTGCTGGTCGGGCTGGGCGGTGGCCTCGGTGTGCAGCTAGCCAGGCGCTGGCGCGCCAGCGTCTTGAAAAAGCGGGCCCAGTCCGGCGACGAGCCTTAAGGCGCTGGCGAGGCAGTCATGACCGGGCACTTCGTCGAACCTGTCACCCTGGCCGCACGGAGTGTCGAGCTTCGTCCCTTGGGCCTGGAACACGTTGCGGGTCTGGCCGCTGCCGCTACCGACGGCGAACTCTGGCGCCTGCGCGTGACTTCAGTGCCAGAGCCCGGGCAAACGCGCGATTACGTCCAGTCTGCACTGGCTGGGCGCGACGCGGGTCACCGGTTTGCCTTTGCCGTGCTTGACCAGGCGAGTGGCACAGTACTAGGCACCACCAGCTACCACGACATCGTCTCCTCTGTTCGGCGCCTTGAAATTGGCCATACCTGGTACGCCCGGCGCTGCCAGCGAACCCATGTCAACACCACATGCAAGCTCTTGCTGCTGACCCACGCTTTTGACAACCTGGCCTGCCATGTCGTGGGCTGGCGAACCGATAATTACAACCATGCCTCGCAACGTGCGATTGAGCGACTCGGTGCGCGCAAGGACGGTGTGATCCGTGGGCACGCCCTGCGCCGCGACGGCACGATCCGCGACACCGTGATGTACAGCCTTCGCAGCGGCGAATGGCCGGAGGTCAAGGCGCAACTGTTGTATTTGCTGGACCGTCCCAGGCACAGCGACTAAAAGGAAAAAAGACACGTCATGTTGATCGACTTTTTCTACACCTTGCGTTCGGCCAAACTGCCGGTATCGGTCAAGGAGTACCTGACCCTGCTCGAAGCGCTGAAGGAGGGTGTGGTCGGACCCAAGGCCGATCCGGAGGCCGGCAGCGGCTATTCGGTGGATGACTTCTACTACCTCAGCCGCACCACGCTGGTGAAGGACGAGAAGCACTACGACAAGTTCGACCGCGCCTTCGCCGCCTACTTCAAGGGCGTGGAGATGATTGCCGACTTCACCAAGGAAGTGCCGCTGGAGTGGCTGCGCAAAAACCTGGAGCTCAACCTCAGCCCCGAGGAACTGGCCAAGATACAGAAGCTGGGCTGGGATGAACTCATGGAAACGCTGAAGAAGCGTTTTGAAGAGCAGAAAGAACGCCACGAAGGCGGCAGCAAATGGATAGGCACCGGCGGCACCAGCCCCTTTGGTGCCTATGGCCAGAATCCGCAAGGCATTCGCATTGGCCAAGACAAGGGCCGCAACAAAAGCGCTGTGAAAGTGTGGGA